>NZ_JAMYLA010000030.1:0-83593 GCF_040317725.1 Mesorhizobium sp. M1396
CCCCGCCGGCGCCTGGCGCCCCCCGCGGGCGCCCCCACCCCCGCCCACACCCCCAGCGGCCGGTACCCCCCCCCCAACGGGGGGGGGGCGGCCCCCCCCCCCCCCACGACGCTGTAGGTGACCGCGTCGCCGTTCGAGGTCAATGTCGGCAAGCCGGACGTGTCGGCCGACAGGCTGAAGGTCACCGGCGCGTCGGTGCCGGACGTCACCAGTGACGCCACCGATCCGCTGGCCTCGTCCTGGTTGGGCGTGGCGTCCTCGTCGATGCCGTTGGAGGAATCGCCGTCCGCGACCTTGAGGTCGTCCTCCTGCACAATTGCCGATACCGTCTCTTCCGTCGCCGTCGGGCCGTCGTCCTCGAAACGAATCTTGTCGCCGATATCGAGATGCTCGACCACGCCTTGCGTCAATCCGAACTGGCCGATGTCGAATTTGCCCTCGACGTCCTCGACGAGGACCTGGTTGTGATCGCTCGCGGTCGTCCATTCGACCTTGTCGCCGGCGCCGAGGCCCGCGATCTCGACCTTGTCGTGGACGCCGGCCAGGTTCGAAACCGTGATGCCGTCCTGAGTGCCGTCGGCGCTGAAGGTGTAAACGGTCCCGTCGGCGGTCACCGTGATGGACGTGATGTCGATCACGCTGCCGGTTCCGAGCGCGGTGTCGAAATCGGCGCCGTCGGCGTTGGGAGCCAGAAAGGCTTCGATCGTCAGCGTTGCGTCCGTGTTGCCCTGGATTTGCGAAATGACGAGGAAGCCACCGGTGACATCCAGCGTCCCGCCGAACTGCACGTTGTCGAGGTCGTCCGCTTCATTCTGGTCGAGACCGCCGACAACGCCGGACAGATAGTTGGGGTCCGGATTGGTGACATAAGTGAAGTAGGCGCCTTCACCTGCATCGAACATCTGGTTGTTGATGCCGATCGTGACTGAGCCGCCGCCTTGCGACGTGTTGATCGTGTCGCTGGCATTGGTGAAGGTGTTGTCGGCCTTCAGGTCGATATCGCGACCGATGACCACGATGGCGGCGTCGGCGTCGCCGACCGTGCCGAACAGGTTTTGCCCCGAGGGCAGAGTGTCGAAGTTGAACACCTTCGGCGAAGTTATCGCGACATCGATAAGGCCGCTGAGATCGACGGGGTCATCGGGATTGTTCGCATCGGGGTTGTCGATGGCTTCGAACTGCACCATGGAGATGTTGACGTCCGATCCACTGGTCGTGATGTAGGCGGCAAAGACCACGTCTCCCGACGCGTCGACGCCAAACACCAGGTTGTCGCCGAGCCCGCTGGCGCTGTCGATGCAGAGATAGATCGCCTCGCCGTCGAGCGTCGTGAAACTGGTCGCGACCGTGGTGGGTGGGGCACCGCTGCCCACGACGTAGACCGGCAGCGCACTGCCGTCATCCTTGACGAATCCCTCCAGGGTGGAGCCGCCGCTCAGCGTGGCCACGGTATTGGTCGCCGCACCGTTCGTGGTGGAGAAACTGCTGCTCAGCCCGAGGTCTGTGAAGAGACGGGTGGAGAATGTGACATCCAATGACGCCACAAGGATATCGTTGTCGTTGTTGTCTTCGATGCCGGGGATTGCAATGTTGGTGTTCTGCAGTCCGGAAGATTCGTCCAGCGTGACGGAATCGGTGATGGTAATTGCCATGATCGTTGTCCCCTTGGGGTTAGATTCTAACGATCCACACATCCGATAGCCCCGGAGTGCACCTGCCAGTGTGCACTCCGGTCGCGTCCTGGATGAGCGGCCCTCATACGCCATTATGTCGCCAGCGAAGAGGACGCGTCCATTCTCAGTTCGATAGTATTGGGATCAATGCCCGTACCTGATCGAACGATGTACATCGTTCGATAGGTCGAGCCGCGAGAGGGGCTCGGGGTGGCCGCGCTGGTTGTGATATGCTTCCGGCGCGGTCTTGGCTGCGTGTGCCCGGCCGGGCACTCAGCCTGGAGCCCGGCCCTGGGCGACTTATGGCTATTTTTCCCGCATTGCTCGGCGGAAGTTCTGCGTGATCGGCTCGGCGAGGTAGGAAAGCACGGTGCGGGCACCTGTCCGGATCATCGTCTCGCTCGACATGCCAGGCAGCAGCTTGCGGCCCTCCAGCTTGGCGAGTTCGCTCTTGTCGATCAAAACGGTCGCGGCGAAATACGGTGCCCCGCTGCGCTCCTCCACCATGCGGTCGGCCGACACGATCTCCACGACGCCCTCGAGTGGCGGCAGGTTGTAGCGGGCAAAGGCCGGGAAGCTGACGCGCGCGGGCTGCCCGGGGGCGATCGTCTCGACGTCCTCTGGTTTGACCATGGCCTCGACCACGAGTTGCTGTCCGAGCGGCACGACCGTCATCAATGTCTCGCCGGGTTTCACGACACCGCCTGCCGTATGGACCTTCAGATCCATGACGATGCCGTCAACCGGTGCGACGACATTGGTGCGGTTAAGCACGTCCTTGGCGGAGCGCTCCTGCTGTCCGAGGTCGAACAACTCCGCCTCGACCTTGCTCAACTCATCGACGGCCTCGTTCAGCCGCACCGTGTCGAGGTTCAAGACTTGCATGTCGATCTCGGCCATGGCGCTTCTGGCACGAGCGATTGCCGCGACGTTGGTGGCGCGCTCACCCTCGACTGCCCGCTGTTGTCGTCTGAGCAACAGGTTCCGTTCGCGGGTGGTCAGCCCCTTCTTGAGCAGGCTCTCAAGGTCCTTGCTTTCACCCTCGATCGCCTCGATCTGCTTGTCTTCGGTGACGATGAGCTCCTCCAGCCCCTTTACCTCATCCTCGGTCTGGTGACGGCGCTGGCCGAGAATTTCCCGCTCGTCCGTCAAGTTGTGGTGCTTTGCCGCGAACACGTCACGCTGTGCGGCCACCGAGTCCTTCACGGCCTTGGCGGGGTTTGCGAGCAACGCCGGGTCAAACCCGATCTCGGCCTTGCCGTCGCGCTCGGCCCTGAGACGCGCAGCCAGCGCTTCACGCGTTGCTATCCGGTTCTGGACCAGGTCAAGCTGCGCCTTCGCCTGCGTGTCATCGAGGCGGATGAGGACCTTGCCCGCCTTGACGATATCACCGTTGGCGGCGTTTAACTCCGCGATGATTCCGCCCTCGAGATGCTGGATGAGCTTGCGGTCGCCGGCGACCTTGACAACGCCCGGTGCCACTGCGGCGCTGTCCAACGGTGCCAGCGCTGCCCAGCCGCCGGCCACGCCGAAGAACAGAAACATGATCGCGAACCCGGTGAACGTCACGCCGGCCAGACGCAGGGGTACCGGTTCCAAGAGGGAGGGCGGCGCGACGGGTAATGGCACGACGTTCAATGCTGGGGAACGGGTCATGCTTCCTTGACCTCTTTGTTGTCGTCGACTTCCTTGACCACTTCGAGGGTTGGCAGCTGGGCTGCCTTTGGCATCTGGGTTACCTTGCGGGCGCGGTTGGCGAGTTCGTTGAAGACATAGTCGCGAGGCCCGAAAAGGTCCTGTGCGCCGTGGCTAAGGACCAGCACCTTGTCAACCTTCTCCAAAATGCTTGGCCGGTGCGAAATCAGGATCAGGGTCGTACCTGCCGCCTTGAGCCCGCCGATGACTGTAGCCAGTGCTTGCTCTCCCTCGTGGTCGAGATTGGAGTTGGGTTCATCGAGGATAAGGAGGGCCGGTTCGCCGTAGAGCGCCCGCGCCAGCCCGATGCGCTGGCGTTGCCCGCCGGACAGTGCCGCACCACCTTCACCGATCTCGGTGGCGTAGCCCTTCGGCAACCCCTTGATCAGTTCGTGGACGCCGGCCAACTGCGCGGCCTTGACCACATTGTTGAAGACCGCCGGGTTGAGCGACGCGAAACGGGCGATGTTCTCGGAGACGGTGCCGGCGAAGAGCTCGATGTCCTGTGGCAAATAGCCGACGTGTCGACCCCGGTCCTCGGCCGCCCATTCGACAATGCTCATGCCGTCAAGCAACGCACGCCCTCCGGATGGGCGCCAGGCTCCGGCCAGGATTCGCGCCAGGCTTGTCTTGCCGGCGCCGCTCGGGCCGATCAACGCCATCGCTTCGCCAGGCTTGAGCTGGAAGCTGACGCCTTTCAGGATGTGCTCGCCACCCTGACGGGCAAGCACAAGGTTATCGGCCTCGAACCTGCCTTTGGGTCGTGGCAGCGGCAGAACCGGCGTGGCCTCCAGGTGCTTACCGGCGACCGCGGTGAGACGCCGGTAAGCGGCACGCGCTCCGACAGTCGCTTTCCATGTGGCGATCGCTTGCTCGACCGGGGCCAACGCGCGGCCCATCAGGATCGAGGCGGAGATCATGATGCCGGGCGAAGCCTCGTTGCGAAGTACCAGATAAGCGCCGAGGCCGAGGATGGCCATCTGCAGGGCCAGGCGGTGGCAACGTGCGATGGCCGCAATGACGCCGCCCCGGTTGGCGGCAAGAACCTGTCCTTTATTTGCCTCGTCCTGATGCGCCTTCCAACCCTCCAACAGGGGCTTCAACATGCCCATCGCCTGGACGACTTCGGCGTTGCGGATCGCCGCCTCAGCCTGCACGTATGCCCGCGACTGAGCGCTTGTGGCCTCGGTCAATGGCTTGCGGGTGATGTATTCGTTCAGCAAAGCGAGTGCGAACAGCACGAGCCCGCCGCAGAGTGCCAGCCAGCCCAGCCAAGGGTGCATGAGGAAGATGGCGGCGAAGAAGATCGGTGCCCAAGGCGCGTCGAGGATCGGGAAGATGCTCGGGCTGGTCAAGAAATTTCGTACCTGGTCGAGGTCGCGCAGTGGTCGCGCGTTAACCTGGCCTGGGGCAGAAGCGGCGTATTCCACCGATGCGGTCAGGAGAACTGGGCCCAACCGTGCGTTCATCCATGATCCGACCTTGGCCAACAGACGCCCGCGCACAACTTCCAGCCCCGCCAGCGTCCCGAGTGCCGTCGCCGCCATCAGCGACAGCATCACCAGCGTCTCCAGGCTATGGCTTCCGAGTACGCGGTGGTAGACCTGAAGCATATAAAACGCCCCGGTCAGCATCAGCACGTTGATGCCGCCGCTGAACCAGATTAGCGGCCGGATGGCGCGTCTGGCCTCTTTCATCACCACCTGCAGGGCAGGTGGCTGTTGCTTGGTTTTCATCGTTATTTCTCTGGTGTGCGGAATGACATTTCGTGCAAGACGTGGGGGGCAGCAGTGGCTGCCCCCATTGGTCAAGTGTCAGCCGACGTCGACATTTATGAACTGCGTCGTCGTCATATCCCCGTCCGCGTCCGCCACCTGGAAGGCGAACTGGAGGTCGGCTGACGGCGTCTCGGTCACGGTCGTGCTGAAGGCGATGTCCGTGATCTTTAGCACGTCGTTGTCGACGGCGTCGAAGTTCACCAGACTGCCGGTCGCGTTGCTGCCGCCGTCAGCTCCGATCGCCCCGATCAGGTTGATCGCCGCGCCGCTGATCCCGTTGCCCGACTGCATGATCTGTACACCCTGCAGCAGGTAGTCTTCAGTGCTTGTGTTGTAGTCGTTCCTCTCGATGACCAGTAGGCCATCGTTGTTGTCGAGCTTGAATTCGCTGCCGTACGAGCCAAGATCCTGACCCATCCTGAAGATGTCGGAGTTCGACACGTACACAGCCCTTGTGATCGTGGTGTTGTCGTCGGTGGTGCCGGCAACGTTGTCGGCGCCGTTCTTGTCGATCAGGTCGAGGATCAGCATCAGGTCCTCGCTGTTGCCGATGCCGTCGAACTTGATGGCCATGGTGGCGGCAGTCTGTGACGGGGTCGTCTGCACACCAGGGGTACCCGAGTTGACGTCCTCAGTGAGGATACCCGGGTTGTCGTTGTAGAACCGCAAGGTGAGCAGTTCGCCTTTCTGAATCGTGTCGCCGGCGACGCCGTTGGTGCTCTGCGTCGCGGAGACCCATGTTTCATTGTTGTTGCTCACCATATCGTGGGTGCCGGCTGGCGATGGCGGTTCCGCGTTGAACGTGGTGTCGCTGGATTTCCCCTCGCCATCGCTCGTCAGGCTGAACGGGTTGGCTTTATTGATCAGATTGCCCGTGAACTGCACGTAGAAGTCTTCGTCAGGCCCCGTGTTCGTGTCATCCGCCTGCAACTTTTCCACCACGATCGGCGGATGGCCCACGTTGCTCGTCGGCTGCTTCGCCAAGAGCTCACTGGTATGGATGAGGTCGAAGCTGAAGCCTTCGAGCGGGTCGGTCAGGGTGATGGTGTAAGTGTCGTGAACCTTGTCGAAGACCAAGGTGCCGGCCGCCGTGCCCGTCTGGGTGCCAACCGCTGGGTCCTTGTCGTAGTCGAAGGTGAAGTTGAACGTCGCGATGTCGGAAGTCTCCGACGTGAGCGTCACGATCGGAGAGATGATACTGCCTCCGCCGCCGCCGGTAATCGTGCCGGTGAGTGCGATCTGGACGCCGGCGAGGCCAAGATTGGCGTCGACGAAGTCAGAGTGCGTGGCGTTGTAGAACGAAGCCGGGCGGCTGTCCGCACCGATGTCGTACCCGAAGGCTCCAACGGCGAACGCGTTGAGTGTGTTAGCCAGAGTCACGTCGGTCCCTGCAGTCGTAATTGTCGGGCCATCGTCCTCAAAGGTGAAGGCCGTCCCGATGTTGGCTGTTGCCTGGGTGCTGTCGCCGTCACCATCGGTGGCGATGGCAGTCAACGTCACCAGATCGGCCGCGGCAAGTACCGCCGCCGAAGCGCCGCTCTCCACGGGATCTGCCGGATCGTTATGGATGATCGCGCGGTTCTGGGTCAGCGTCACCTCGCCGGTGTTCTCATCGACGCTGATCAGGAAGGCGACCTTAGCCGTGTCGTTCTCCAGATAGCCTTCCACTTGGCCGTTGAGATTGACGCGCAGTAGGATGTTATCGCCACTAAGTGTGTCGTCGAGGCCGCTGTCGGCGGCTGCGATCTTAACGTCAAGTTCATAGGTGACGCCGCCGCCGTCGGCGCCGAGATCGGTGTTAAAGGCAGAAGCAAACCCTGCCGATGTGGTATCGGAAAGGTCGCTATCGTCGGTAGTCAGCGTCGGAATCGTGCCGTCAGCGGTCACGGTCGGCCCGTCATCCTCGAAGTGGAAGGCGTCGCCGATATTGGCGGTTGCAGCGTCGGTGTCGCCGTCACCATCGGTGGCAGTCGCGGTCAGTGTCACGAGGTCGGCCGCGGCAAGTGCCGCCGCCGAAGCACCGCTCTCCACCGAATCTGCCGGATCGTCATGGACGATCGCGCGGTTCTGGGTCAGCGTCACCTCGCCGGTGTTCTCATCGACGCTGATCAGGAAGGCGACCGTGGTTGTGTGGTTGGCCAGATAGCCTTCGACTTCGCCGTTGAGGTTGAGGCGCAACAGAATGTTGTCGCCGCTGAGCGTGTCGTCGAGGCCGCTGTCGATACCTGCGCTCTTGACCCCGAGTTCATAAGTGACAGCATCGGCGTCCTGGACGTCGTTGTTGTCGCTGTCCTTGAAATCGTCAGTACCGAACGCGACGTCGAAGATGCCCGAGAAGCTTGCTGATGAGGTATCGGGGATGTTGGTGTCGTCGGTGGTCAGCGTCGGAACGGTACCTTCGGCGGTCACCGCCGGCCCGTCGTCGTCGAAGTTGATAAGGGAGCCGACCTCTTCGGTGTGGGCGTTGGTGGTCGTTGCCGAGAAATGGAACTCGGTGATGTCGCACCCTTCATTCGCATCGACCCCCGTAACGGTCAGCCGATCCATTTGGCTGGCGGTGGTGATATCGACGGTTGTGACGTTATCCAGGCCGGTGATGGTGACGGCGTTCCCGGTGCCGTCAAGTCCTGAGACGTGGATCGTGCCGCTCGCCGTGACATAGTCGCCATCGGCGGTGATGGTGGCGGCAAGCCCCGATGCGCCCGTCAACTCGATGCTGACGATATCAACAGCGTTGGTCGCAGTGCCGTCAAAGAAATCCGAGCCTTGCTCGTCGTCCGTATTGTCGAAGGCCTTGATCGTGATGTCCACCCGCTTATCCGGAGTGGAAGGCGTGATCTGGTTGATCGTAAACCCGGCCTCCGTGATATCATTGAGATGGTTGTCGTACTGGATTTGCGAAGCAGTACCTGCGTTCAAGTCGCCGCCGGTCACAAAATCGACCTGCAGCGTTTCGTTCGGATTGATGCTCTGGTTGTCGATGCCGAAGCCTTGTGCACTCACATTGGCAGTTCCGTCCAAACCAATCACCAGAAGCTGCTTGGCAGCGTCATCGGGCGAATTGATCAGGTAGAATTCGTGATGGCCGGGAGCGGCGTCCTGGCCTGAGAAACTGATCTCGGAGGTCCCCGCGATCGAGGCGAACACCATATCGGTCAAATCGATGCGGTCATCTGGGTTGCTATCCCCGCCGAGCGGATGGAACAACGGCACATACTGAACCAAGTACAAATCCGCATTGGTGGAGCTGGTGGGGTCGAGCCCAAACGAGAAGGCGAGCGGCCCGCTCTCATCGGGCTCGACGAGCGGGTCAGAGGTACCAATGACGCCGATCACGACGTTTGGATGCGTTGGGTCCTGGAACAGCCAGACATAATTGCCATCGACCGTCCGTATGTCGGTGAGCACGCCGTTGGTGGTGGAAAACGGTGTCCCGGAGGAGTCCTGGGTGAGAACGACCGAGGTGATGGTTTCGCCTGCGCTCGCCGAGGCCACTACGAAGTTGGCCTGGAAAGCGACCTCCGGTGAGGTCAGCCCGCCCGGATCGTCGAGACTTAGGAGATATTGCAGCGTGGGGTCGAGCGGCGGCGGCGGAACGACAATATCATCGTCCTGAGGACCAGTGGTTTCGTCAATGATGATGTCTTGAGCTGTGATGTCGAGTGCCATGGAGGTTCTCCTTGGTTGAAAAACGCTTCAAGAAAAGGGAACCAGCTCCCGGATGCCGGAAATGCACCTACCCCAGCGCATCCGGTCGCGTGATGGATTTCGTCCCCATGCCTCAATGTGCCGCCGACGCGGAGGACGCGTCCATTCCCGCTTAGGTAGTATTGGGGTCAATGGCCGTACCTGATCGAACGATATATATCCTTCGATAGTGGCCGGTGCCGGCGGTTGCACGGCCGATGCCGTCAGGCGGCTTTCCTGCCCGTTGACGGCATCATGTCGATGTCAGTTGAAAGCGATGGTCAGATGAGGCCGGTTCGTCCCGTTCCCGGGCGCTCGGCGTCTTTGCCATGCGCCACCCAGGCCAGTTCCGCCCGGCTGCCGAGGTGCAGCTTCTCGTAGACGTGATGCAGGTGCATCTTCACCGTGCCTTCGGATACATGCAGCCGCTGCGCGATGGTCTTGTTGCGCAGCCCGCGCGAGACGAGATCGGCGACTTCAGTCTCCCGTCCGGTCAGCTTGGACATCGGCTGGGACTGCGTTTCCGGCATCAGCAGTTGCTGGACGATCTTGTTGTCGATCCACTTCTTGCCCGCCGCCACCGCGCTCACGCATTCGACGAGATAGCGGTGGCTGATGCCGTCCAGCAGCAGACCGTCGCTGTCGAGCGCCTGTATTTCCTTGATGTCGATCCTGCCGGCTGGCTGGACGATGAAGATGATGCCGAGAGCGCTGTTGCAGGCCTTCAGCCGGGCTGAGAGACCGGTCGTCTGCGGATCCGCGATGTCCAGGCCGACGATGACGATGTCTGGCCGATGGCGCTCCACATGAGGGACCACGTCGACAGGGCGGCGGCACTGGGCGACAACATCGTGTCCAGCCTTCTGCAACACCCACTCAAGACCGGCGAGATACACCCCCCGCGGGTCGGCGACAACCAAAGTCGACATACCAACACCGTCCGAAAAAACGCAACAAACTTGGTTAAACACCCGTTAAAGCACGAAACCAGAGCTCATGCGTATTGTCAAGTAAACACTAATATAGTGATTGCTATAATAACGATCCGAGGCTTTCAGACCAGCGCGGAATCCCACACGCCGTCACCATGTTTTCCCGGCGGACCGCCTTACGATGGAGCGACGCGCGTTTTCTCCCCGCTGACGGCGATGTCAAATCTCGCCCCCAGATTGCGGCGACTTGTGACCAAAAAAAGTGCTGGCAGCCCAACCCTAAAGCGCGTCGCGTTTGAACGGATTCAGGCGACGCTTTAGGTCCTTGTTTTTATGCATGTCGTCCTCCCAAAACCGAGGTCACTTTTGGGCGACATGCATTAGTGCATTCGAGGCAACGAGGCGGGCCGAATCGCCCGCGTGTTAAGTTATTGGTAACCCTCACAAGTCGAACACAACTCGAAGGCCAAAAAAGGCATTGGCTTCTCGTGCCCTGCATGGATGCTGCGGCTGATATCGAGGCGAGTCCAAGGAGCAGAGACCAGCATGGCCACCGTCCTCAACGCCAAGGGCGTTCCACTCCCCTATAGCGGGTCCTCGACCAGGTGGTACTCGGCGACGAATTCCGGCCCGGCACTTTATGGCAGCATATACAACGACTCGCTCTACGGCGACAGCAGCGTCAGCGTCACGATGTATGGCGGCAAGGGCGATGACATCTACTATCTGTATTCCACGAAAAACAAGGCGGTCGAACTGGCCAACGAGGGTGTCGACACCATCTCGACCTGGATGAGCTACAGGCTCCCGGCGAATTTCGAGAACCTGACGGTCACCGGCGACAAACACTACGCTTTCGGGAACGAACTGAACAACATCATTACCGGCGGCTCCGGCCAACAGACGCTCGACGGCTTAAAGGGCGACGACGTTCTCAAGGGCGGATCCGGGGCGGACATTTTCGTCGTGGCCCCCGGCAACGGCAGCGACCTGATCCTGGACTTCAGCGCCGAGGATACGGTGCGCGTCGGGAGCTACGGCTTCACCTCCTTCGAGCAGGTGCACGCCAACATGGTCCAGTCGGGCGCGAACGTCCGACTTGATCTATCCGACACCGAGTTCCTCGTCTTCGCCAACAAGACAATCGACCAGTTCACCGCAAGCCAGTTCGATCTGGCCCTGGACAGGTCGCATCTGCAACTCACCTTCTCGGACGAGTTCAACACGCTGAACCTGTGGAATGGCTCGAGCGGTACCTGGGACTCGAACTTCTGGTGGGGAGCCGCGAACGGCAGCACGCTCACGAGCAACAACGAGCTTCAATGGTATATCGATACCAGCTACGCCCCGACGAGTTCAGTCAACCCGTTCAGCGTCGAGGACGGTGTTCTCACGATTACCGCCGCCCGAGCCCCCGAGGCTATCAAGCCCTACATAAACAACTACCAATACACGTCGGGTTTGCTGACGACTCACGAATCCTTCGCGCAGACCTACGGCTATTTCGAAATTCGGGCCGACATGCCCGAAAAACAAGGCGCATGGCCGGCCTTCTGGCTTCTTCCGGAGGACGGCTCCTGGCCACCGGAACTGGACGTCATAGAGATGACCGGTCAGGATCCAAACAAGCTTCTTATGACAAGCCACTCGAACGAGACGGGAACACATACGACCGTGGCCTCGACGCCCTTTGTCTCGGATACCGGAGGGTTCCACACATACGGGGTGCTGTGGACGGAAGACGAACTCGTCTGGTATTTCGACGACGTCGAAGTTGCCCATGCCGCGACGCCCGCCGACATGCACGAGCCGATGTATATGCTGGTCGATCTGGCAGTGGGCGGCATCGCGGGAGCGCCCGCCGACGGGCTCGCGACGCCCGCGGAAATGCAGATCGACTACATCCATGCCTATTCGTTGAACGATTGGGTTATCTAGGTGGCACAAACCCGGCGCACGCCGAAGGCACAACCCGCAGGGTATGCGTACGAGAGCGCTGCATTGAAATCATCGATCAATTTCAGCCGGCAGCACCGCCGCCAGCATAGATTTTAGTTATTTCAATGCTTAGCGAATTTTGGGAGAGCGCTACCGCCTTTCTTCGACCCTTGACGGTCTAGTGAGCACGCGTTGCGGCGCGCTCGGGCGGGCACGGATATGCTCATCATCTTTCGACCTGCCGCGCCCGAAACGGCCCGGGAGGGAGCGCGGCAGCTAAGCGGCTGATCGCGCCCCCAGCTCCCGCCGAACCACGACAAGCGTCGCATCGTCGGGATCGGTGGTGATGGTGAAACCCATGTCGCGCTCGACCTCGATCGCGGCACGGTTTTCACGGCTCTCGATCGCTTCGATCGCTTCGAGGCCGAGGTCTTCGGCATATTTCGCAATATAGGCGAGCAGCTCCCAGCCGACGCCCAGATGCTTGCGATCGGCGCGAATGCAGATCGCGACCTCACCGTTTCGGTCGGCTGGATCGCTTGCCAGCGTCGCAACCGCGATCAGCATTCCGTCCGCCGAGAACGCAAGAAAATTATGGATATGGGCGTCGTCTGAACGCGTCATCGCGACCAGCCGTTCATGGGAGACTTCCTTCACGGCGCCGAGAAAGCGGAAGCGCAGGTCGTCCGGCGTCACATGGGTGAAGAACTCCGCCAAGGTCGGTTCGTCTTGGGGATGCGCAAGGCGTATCTCGAAGCGAAAGCCGGTGCGTGTGGTGATTGAGCTATTCGTGGTCATATGCGGATCTCTAATCCTGGATTGTTCTGAAGCGGCCGGATGCTGCGGAGCCAAAGGGATATGGCTTTGCTCAGTATCTCCATGCCGCCGTTCGACGATATCCGGGTCATTCGCTCATGCAGTGGAGCGCGTCGCGCTTGACGATTTCGATGCTGCGCAGGCTGAGCAGGCGGATGACGCCCTTGTCCTTCAGCCGGGTGAAGACCCGTGAAACGGTCTCGATGGTGAGGCCGAGATAGTCGCCGATGTCCATACGAGACATGGGCAGTTCCACCTGTCGCAAGCCGCCCTGCCGTTCCGCGATGTCGACCAGGAAAGCGGCGACGCGTTCGATGGCGTTCTGGCGACCCAGGACCAGCAGGTGTTCCTGCGCGCGGGTCAAACCCTTGAGCGCCAGGGGCAGCAACTGGTGGGACATGTCCGCCCCGGCATTGAGCCGCAAGACGCGCACAGCGGTGGCGTTGATTGCTTCCGCGAAGAAATGATGTGTCGTGTCAGCCTCGAAGCCGAATGTCTCGCCGGCGAGGTGGAAGGCGCTGATCTGCCGGCGGCCGTCGGCAAGCAGGCGGTAGATGCGCACGGCGCCGAACTCGACCTGATAGAGGGCTAAGGCCTTCTCGCCCTGGGCATAGATCTCCGAACCAGCGGGAAAGAAACTAACCGGCTGCAATGGTGCCGGGTCGAATACCGCCGGCAGGCTTGGCTGGACAGAATGCGACGGCAGTGAAATTCTGGAGCTCGTGTAGGCGTGCATGGCTGTTTTCCCGGTTGTTCCGTGACACAGCAATCGCGCGAATCCGCGGGTCGCGAAATTCGGTTATATCCCTACGGGAAACTACCTAGGATTCGACCGTGGCAGCACGGGAGCCGTTGATGATGGCCGGTGCATGCCCGATCTGCTCGGGCGAGGTCGGGGGTGCCTGCCGGAGCCGATCGAGCATCTGGTCTGAGCCGTAGCCCATCGGACCGCCCATACGCTTTCAAGCTTCGGGCAGACCTATTTCATTTCGCTGTCCGGCACGCCACCGTGACCATTGGTTTGCCAAGGGATCAGGCCGAGCAGGCCGACACTGCCGACGGCGGCGAAGATTGCACCGTAGACGAAGACCGCTTCATGGCCTACGCGATCCCAAAGCAGTCCGGCGACAACGCTTGCCACCAACTGCAGCAAGCCGACGGTGGTGCTGTACCAGCCAATGCCGCTGGCTCGTAGCTGCTGCGGCACGAAGTCGGACGCGAATGCCTTGCCGACTGTGCGGAAGATGCCTTGATAGAGCCCATAAAAGGCAAAGAGGAGCCCAATCAGATAGATGTTTCGCGTCAGAGCGAAGCCAAGATAGGCGATCAGGAAGATGACGAAGGACGACAGCAACACGCCCTTGCGGCCGAAGCGATCCGCTAAGAACCCGGCCGGGTAGGAAATCAAGGCCGCGACGAGATTGAAGCTTGCGTAGATAAGAATGGTCGCCTCCAAAGAGGCGCCGATATTCTGTGTTTGCAAGATCAGAAATGCATTGCTCGAATTGCCGATGCCGAAGAGAGCCGTCACCAGGAGATAAGTCCAGTAGGCTTTGGGGAACTGCCGCAGATTGACGTCGATCTTGGCCTTTGCGGACACGGCCAGTGCCTGCTCGCGCACCAGCAGCACCATGAGGAAGGCGAGGAGACCGGGAATGAACGCAAGGTAGAAGATCCAGCGGATATCGACCTTGAGCACAATGAGAAGCAGTACCGCTAGCAGTGGCCCCAGAAACGCTCCCAGATTATCGCCAATGCCTTCGAGGCCGAATGCCTTGCCTCTGTGCTCCTCCGCGACGGACGAGGCAATGAGCGCGTCGCGCGGAGCGGATCGGAAGCCTGCCCCGAGCCGATCCACAAAGCGGGCACCCAGCACCATCGGCCACACCGTGGCGACACCGATCAGCGGCTTAGCGATGGCGGCAAGGAAATAGCCAATGAGGGCTATCGGTTTCCGTTTCTGAAGCCTGTCCGAGAGCCAGCCGGAAAAGCCTTGCACGATGTTCTGCGTCGCCTGGGCGATTCCGTCGACCAGACCGACGACGCTTCCGCTTGCGTGCAGAGTTTGTGTCAGGAAGATCGGCAGGATCGGATAAAGCATCTCCGTCGAGATGTCGGCAAAGAGGCTCGCCAGCGCCAGAAGCACCGTGTTTCGGGAAATCCAGCCGAAGGTTTTCTTTGGCGCTGCTTTTGTCATCGCTCAGCCCGGTTCGGCAGTATCGATCCGCTTCGCTGAAACGCGATGACCGCCACCGCAGGGGCGCCGAGCTTCAGAAGCACGATGATCCACTACCATCGCCGATCCGCCTGGAGTCAATGTTTAAGGCCATTGAAGTTCGTTATCGAATTGCGATAGTGAAGGTGAAATTCACATGAGTGAGGCATCACAACGGACATGGAGCATCGCGAGCTTCTGAGCGGTTTTGTCCGCCTCCACATCCTGCATCACGCCGCCGAAGGTGAGCTGTATGGTCTGTGGATGATTGAAGAGTTGGCCCGTCATGGCTACCGACTAAGCCCCGGCACCCTCTACCCGTTGCTGCATGGGTTGGAGAAAAAGGGATATCTCGTTTCGCGTGAAGAGCGCGATGGACGCACGGCGCGCAAGTTCTATCGTGCCACGCCCTTCGGTCTGGACGCCCTGGCCGTGGCGAGAGCCAAGGCCAGGGAGCTGTTCGGCGAAATCATGCCGGGTGTGTCAATCCCGGTAAAAAATGACCAGGAGGCAGGTCGGTGAACGATACGTTGTCGCATGCGGACGCCGACACCGCGGGGAGCGAGCCTGCGCCCGGACATGGCCTCAACCGGGGCTCGCCCGCCGAGGTGTTTTGGGCCTTTCTCAAGCTCGGCCTGACCTCCTTTGGCGGGCCGATCGCCCATCTCGGCTATTTCCGCAACGAATTGGTCGTGCGGCGCCAATGGCTCGATGAGGCTGCTTACGCCGACTTGGTCGCGCTCTGCCAGTTCTTGCCGGGACCTGCTTCCAGCCAAGTCGGCTTCTCGCTCGGGGTCTTGCGCGGCAACGGCCTTCTCGGCGGCCTCGCCGCCTGGTTCGCCTTTACCATGCCGTCGGCGATCATCCTGTTCGCCTTTGCCCTCGGTGCGGCCGCGTTCACAGGACCGGTTGCCGAAGGGTTCGTCCACGGCCTTAAGCTGGTCGCCGTCGCGGTCGTCGCTCAAGCCATCTGGGGCATGGCGCGAACCCTCACGCCCGATCGAGCGCGCGCCGGCATCGCCCTTTTCGCGGTCGCGGTCGTCGTCTTCTTTTCGGGATCGCTCGGGCAGATCGCGGCGATCGGGCTCGGCGCATGCGCGGGCTTGTGGCTCTGCCGTGGAGAAGACGCACCGATCTCCGGACATCTGAGCTTTCCGGTCAGCCGGCGAAGCGGCGGCGTCGCGCTGGTTCTGTTCGTGGCGTTTCTCCTGCTGCCGCCGCTTGTCGTCACTGCGACCGGCTCTCAAGGGTTCGCTTTGTTTGACGCCTTTTATCGCTCGGGTGCATTCGTCTTCGGCGGTGGCCACGTTGTGCTGCCGTTGCTCCAGGCGCAAGTCGTCCAACCGGGGTGGGTCGACAACGAAGCCTTCCTTGCCGGATATGGACTGGCGCAGGCCGTTCCCGGGCCGCTCTTTACCTTCGCAGCCTACCTTGGAGCCGTGATGAGCCCTGCGCCGAATGGCCTGGCCGGCGCTGCCATAGCGCTCGTGGCACTGCTCCTGCCGGGCATCCTGTTGGTCTATGGCATGCTGCCCTTCTGGGATGCGCTGCGTTCGCGCCCTGTCGCTCAGGCCGCCATGCGTGGCGCGAACGCCGCCGTCGTTGGCATTCTCGGCGCCGCGCTATACAGCCCGGTCTGGACGAGCGCCGTCCTTACTCCGCGTGATTTTGCGCTCGCCCTCACGGGCTTCCTGCTGCTCACCGTTTGGAAAGCACCACCTTGGATAGTGGTCGCCCTTCTGGCTGCGGCTGGAATGACCCTGCATCTGATTTGAAGACGATGATCAACCTCGATGCTCTATTGTCATCCCGCGGTCATACGTTGGCGCTACATACCGTTAAATCTGGATTTACAGATACATGGATAAAAAACTAGCTCTCCTTGCCTTAGCGGCGCTCGGCCAGGATACCCGGCTCGAGGTTTTCCGCATGCTCGTTCAGGCTGGCGGCGAGGGAGTTCCCGCAGGTGAGATCGCCGCACGGCTCGATACCGTTCAGAACACCATGTCGGCGCACCTGAAGATTCTAGATCATGCCGGCCTGGTTCGAGCCGAGCGCGACGGCCGCACAATCCGCTACGTCGCGGACATGACCGGCTTCCGCGATCTACTCGCCTATCTGATGGAAGATTGTTGCAACGGCGCACCGGAATTGTGCCAGCCCGTCATTCAAGCTGTGACCTGCAAATGCTAGAAGGGAGGCGTACGCGATGAGCGAGCCGTACAACGTTCTGTTTCTCCGCACCGGCAATTCGGCCCGTTCGATCATCGCCGAGGCGGTCCTGAACCGTGTCGGTGTCGGCAAGTTCAAGGCCTATTCCGCCGGATCGCACCCCAATCAGCCTGCCGATGAACATGGTCGACAAACTTGCCCTGCAGAAGCAGCTGGACGAGATCGGCCGCAACCCGCCGAAGGCCGGCTGAGTCAAGGAACCCACCATGACTGATCATGCTTTGAACGCGGGCGAGGCGACGCGGCCCAGGATTGGCTTCGTTGAGAAATACCTGACGGTATGGGTAGCGCTGTGCATCGTTGCGGGTGTGGTGCTCGGTCATCTGCTGCCCGGCGCGTTCGGCGCCATTGCTTCAGCCGAGATCGCCAGGGTCAACATTCCCGTCGCGGTGCTGATCTGGCTGATGATCGTGCCGATGCTGTTGCGCGTCGATTTCGCCTCGCTGGCCAGGGTCGGCACCTACTGGCGCGGCATCGGCGTGACGTTGTTCATCAACTGGGCGGTGAAGCCGTTCTCGATGGCGCTGCTGGGCTGGCTCTTCATCGGCTGGCTGTTTCGGCCTTGGCTGCCCGCCGTGCAGATCGATTCCTACATTGCAGGGCTGATCATCCTTGCCGCGGCACCGTGCACGGCGATGGTGTTCGTGTGGTCGAACCTGACGCGCGGCGAACCGAACTTCACACTGTCGCAAGTGGCGCTCAACGACGCGATCATGATCGTCGCCTTCGCACCCATCGTCGGTCTGTTGCTCGGCCTGTCGGCCATTGCCGTGCCGTGGAGCACGCTGGTGTTGTCGGTGGTGCTCTACATCGTCCTGCCGGTGATCGTCGCGCAACTGGTTCGCGCCCGGTTGCTGGCGGCGAAGGGGCAAGCGGCGCTCGACGCGCTGCTGGCTGCCATGCAGCCGCTGTCGCTGTTTGCCCTGCTGGCAACGCTGGTGCTGCTGTTCGGCTTCCAGGGCGAGCAGATCATTGCCCAGCCGCTGGTGATCGCGCTGCTGGCGGTGCCGATCCTGATCCAGGTCTATTTCAATTCCGGCCTTGCCTATCTGCTCAACCGCATCTCCGGCGAGCGGCATTGCGTGGCCGGGCCATCGGCGTTGATCGGCGCGTCGAACTTCTTCGAGTTGGCGGTGGCAGCCGCGATTGCGTTGTTCGGGCTGAATTCGGGCGCCGCCCTCGCCACCGTGGTCGGCGTCCTCATCGAGGTCCCGGTCATGCTGTCCGTGGTGTGGATCGTGAACCGCAGCCGGGGCTGGTACGAAGAGGGTGCCGCCGTCAAAACCACAATGTCGACAGAGAGGCCCGCGCAATGACCGTCACCATCTACCACAATCCCGATTGCGGTACGTCCCGCAATACCCTCGCGATCATCCGCCAATCGGGCGAGGAACCGGAAGTGATCGAGTATCTGAAAACGCCGCCGTCGCGGGAACGACTGGTCGAACTGATTGCGGCGATGAGGATGAAGCCCCGTGACTTGCTGCGCGAGAAGGGCACGCCCTATGCCGAACTCGGCCTCGGCGACCCCAAGTGGACCGACGACGAGATCCTCGATTTCATGCTGGCGCATCCCATCCTGATCAACCGGCCGATCGTGGTCACACGTCTCGGCGTCGTCCTTGCCCGGCCTTCGGAAGCGGTTCTCGACGTCCTGCCAAATCCGCATATCGGGCCATTCGTCAAAGAGGATGGCGAAGTCGTGGTCGACAGGACGACATGACGACATAGGGGCGCACCGTCGCGGTGATGCAGGTGTCAGGCGGCTCGCGGAGCTTCAGCGCCGTCAACCAGCTGCGTATTCTCGGCCGCTGGATGCGGATGGTCACGATTCCCAACCAGTCGTCGGTAGCCAAGGCGTTCGCCGAGTTCGACGAAGCCGGCGGTCGATCTGAGCCAGAAAATTCATATTTCGAGAATCGCCGAAATTCATTGACCGACTTCCCAATCGCGCTTATACATATTTCCATGAAACTCGAACAAGCAGCATCGCAACTCGAAGCTCTCGGGAACCCCACCCGGCTTCAGCTCTACCGTGTCCTGGTTAGGGCGGGGGACGAAGGGCTTCCGGTTGGCAGTATCCAGGAGAAACTGGAGATTCCGTCCTCGACACTGTCGCATCACCTCAAGCGGCTTGTCGACACTGGCCTCGTGACCCAGGAACGCCAGGCAACAACTCTGATCTGCCGCGCCAACTATCCCGGCATGAATGCGTTGATTGGCTATCTGGCTGACGAGTGCTGTGCCGACGCAAAATGTGCGCCAGCGGCCAGCAAAGCTGTCGCCTGATTTTTTTTGCGCGAATAATTCGAAGATACTGGAAGGATCGAACAAATGAGCGACATCGCAAATCTCCCGGTGGCCGTCATCGGCGCGGGGCCCGTGGGCCTCGCCGCGGCCGCTCAACTGATCAGCCGTGGACTGAAGGTGAAGGTGTACGAGGCCGGCTCGCATGCAGGTTCGAACCTGTTGGACTGGGGGCACGTTCGCGTTTTCACGCCGTGGCGCTATTGCGTCGATGCGGTTGCCCGCCGGCTGCTCGAGGGCCATGGCTGGACAATGCCGGAGCTTGAGGCATTTCCCACCGCCGATGAGATCGTCGATCAATACATCGGCCCGCTCGCGCAGCTTCCGGAACTGGCACCGTCGATCGAGACCAATGCTCGCGTCATCGCCGTATCCCGCTGGGGTGCCGACAAGGTCCTCAGCAAGGGGCGTGAACAGAGGCCCTTCATGCTGATGGTCGAAACCGCAAGCGGCCGGCGCCGGGATACGGCCCGCGCCGTCATCGACGCTTCGGGCACATGGCAAACACCGAACCCGCTTGGCGCAGGCGGCTTGTCCGCTGAAGGCGAGAGCGAGTTCGGCGACCGGATCGCCTACGGCATACCCGATGTCCTCGGCCGGGACCGCCATCTCTATGCGGGCCGTACGACGCTCGTGGCGGGGGCCGGTCATTCGGCTGCCAATGCCTTGCTGGAACTGGCCAAGCTGTCAGAAAGCGCTCCAGGCACCTCTGCAATCTGGACGACGCGCGGCACCGACCTGGTGCGGATCTATGGGGGCGGCGATGCTGACGCGTTGCCGGCACGCGGTGAACTCGGCTCCGAAGTCAGGGACCTTGCCGAAAGCGGGCGCGTCCGCCTTGTCACCGGCTTTGCCACCACAGCCATCAGTGAGGTGGACGGCCGCCTGCTTGTGGACGGGCAAACCAAAGACGGTCTTCAAACCATCGGGCCCGTCGACAGGATTATCGCGGCCACCGGCCAGCGGCCGGACCTCGCCCTGACCCGCGAACTGCGGCTCGATCTCGATCCATGGCTTGAAAGCGTAAAGGCGCTCGGTCCTCTCATCGATCCTAACGAGCACTCTTGCGGGGACGTCCCCCCGCATGGCCACCGTGAACTCAGCCATCCGGAACCGGGGTTCTATACGGTCGGAATCAAGAGCTATGGGCGTGCGCCGACATTCCTGCTGCTGACCGGCTATGAACAGGTCCGCTCCGTCGCAGCAGTGATCGCCGGTGATATGGCGGCGGCCGATGCCGTGCATCTGGTGCTGCCGGAGACCGGCGTTTGCACGGTGCCGGCATCGTTTTCCGGCTCAGCAGCCAAAGGCTGCTGCGGTGGCCCGGCGCCTGTGGCCGTTGACGCCTGCTGTGTTGCGGACGCGCAAGCCAAGGACAAGGGCAAGGCCGGCTGCGGCTGCAGCGCCGCAGCATGACCATGTCGCCCCCGTCGGCCGCCGTCGTGCGTGGTCGTCGCACGATCATCACGACGCTCGGCGTGACACAGATCATGGCGTGGGGATCATCGTATTATCTCCCCGCGGTCATTGCGCCGGCAGTCGCCTTAGGCACAGGCTGGCCTCTGGCCTGGGTCGTTGGGGGCCTGTCTCTCGGATTGCTCACAGCGGGAGTTATCTCGCCGCATGTCGGGTCTTCGATCGAGCGGCACGGTGGCCGCAACGTTCTGGCCTTCAGCGCGGGTTGCATTGGGCTTGGCCAGATCGGACTTGCGGTAGCGCCCAATCTGGCCGCCTACATCATCGCGTGGCTCGTTATCGGCCTCGGCATGGGGGCAGGGCTCTACGACGCCGCGTTCGGCACCCTTGGCCGGCTCTACGGCCATGGGGCTCGCTCCGCCATCACCACGCTCACCCTGTTCGGGGGCTTTGCGAGCACGATATGCTGGCCGATCTCGGCTTTTTTGCTGGGGGAGATTGGATGGCGCGGCACGTGCCTGGCCTACGCCGCGGTCCAGCTCTGCCTTGCCTTGCCGCTTTACCTTGTGATCTTGCCTCGTGGCCTGCCGCAACCGGCTGCCAAAGCCGCGTCGAGTAGGGCGGTGACGCCTGCCCTGCAAACCGGCTCCAATCTCACGATCATGATCGTCCTGGCCGCGACCCTCACGCTTGCGGCGGTAATCTCTTCGATGCTGTCAGTGCATCTGCTTACGATCCTGCAACGGAGCGGCATGACGCTTGCCGCAGCCGTTGGGCTTGGAGCCCTCGTCGGCCCCTCCCAGGTGGCTGCCCGGACGGTCGAGATGGTGATCGCGCGCCTCCATCACCCGATCTGGACCAAGTTCGCGTCGGTTACCTTCGTCGCTATCGGGGTCTCGGCGCTCTGGCTCGGCATGCCGATCATCCCGCTAGCACTCGCGTTCTACGGCGCGGGCATCGGGCTGGAATCCATTGCGCGGGGCACTCTGCCGCTCGCGATCTTCGGCTCCAATGGCTACGCCAAGCTGATGGGTCGCCTTGCCATGCCGAGCCTGATTGCTCAGGCGGCGGCGCCGTCCCTTGGCGCGCTGCTGCTGGAGCGCTTCGGCGCTTACGGCACACTGGCGACGCTTTCCGGCCTTGCGCTGATTAACGTCGCCCTGGCATGCGGCTTGGGTTGGCTGTTTTTCAGTCGAAGGGATATTCAGGTGCAGCCGCAATAGTGTGGCTGACGGTAGCGGTTGCCCACTTAACTTATTATTAGCGACTGGTAGCGGGAGAGGGACTTGAACCCCCGACCCCAGGATTATGATTCCCGTGCTCTAACCAACTGAGCTACCCCGCCAGGGCGGCGAAAGGCCCGAAATCCGCCTCAAATCGAAAGGCATGTCGGGGGCGTTCGCCAAGGTCGCGCGGATATAAGGTTGGGAGGGTGAGCCTGTCAAGCTTCGAAGCAACCAGCTTGCCGGCTTATCGTCATTATCGAAAAGCTTTGTCGCCCGGAGATTTGGTTGCCGCCGCCGGGGTTGAGTTCGCGGTGGCACGTCGCTATGTCTCGGCCACGAGTTTAAGAGTTTGAAACAGATGAAGCCGCGCATTGCAGTCCTCGGTTGCGGATACTGGGGCAGCAACCATATCCGCACCCTCAAGGCGCTCGGCGCGCTGCACGCGGTCTCCGACACCAACCGGGCCCGTGCCGAAGGCTTTGCCAGCGAGCAAGATTGCCTGGCGATCGAGCCGGACCAGCTGTTCGTCCGTGACGATATCGACGCTATCGTCATGGCACTGCCGCCGCAATTCCATGCCGACCTTGCCGTGCGTGCCGTCGAGAGCGGCAAGGACGTGCTGGTGGAAAAGCCGATCGCTCTGACGGTACCGGACGCCGAGCGTGCGGTGCAGGCGGCCAAGGACAATGGCCGCGTCTTCATGGTCGGCCATGTCCTGCGATTCCATCCCGCTTTCGAGACGCTGAAAGGGCTGATCGACAAGGGCGAGCTCGGCGAAGTCCGCTACATTCACTCGCACCGGCTCGGGCTCGGCAAGTTCCACACCGAGAACGACGCGCTGTGGGACCTGGCGCCGCACGATTTGTCGATGATCCTGGCGATCACCGGCACCGAGCCGATCGAGGTGCGCGGCGAGGGCGCAGCGCTCCTCGACAATCTCAGCGACTTCGCGCATCTGCACATGCGCTTTCCCAACGGCCTGCGCAGCCATCTCTTCACCTCGCGGCTCAATCCCTATCGCGAGCGGCGGCTGACCGTGGTCGGCACCAAGGCGATGGCGGTGTTCGACGATGTCGAGCCATGGGAACGCAAGCTTGCCGTCTACCGCCACGCGGTGTGGCAGGACAGCGGCCAATGGGCCTTCACCACCAATGAGCCATCCTATGTCGCGGTTGCCCAGGGCATGCCGCTGACGCGCGAGCTGGAGCATTTCATCCACTGCATCGAGACGCGGGCCGAGCCGCGCACCAGCGGCGAGGAAGCGATCAGGGTGCTGCGCATCCTGACCGCCGGCACAGTCACCCACACCAAGTCCTGAGACCGTTTGGAAATTCTACTCCGGCGGCCATCTGGTGGCGTTTTCTGCGCTTCCCCGTTCTACTACGTCGACGCAGTAGAACTGTGCTCACGGACCCAAATGTCCGCTCCGCGCCGGTTCTCAAAAACACCACTATATGACTCGCCAGAGCGAATTTCGAAACGGTCTCCGAGAGGACGGAGCCCCTATTCAGCGGGAATCTGCGCCGGCCTGGCGGCAAGACGGGTCAGCATGGCCTCGGCCTCGGCGCCGCGCTCCGAACGCTCGATGAAGCCGCCGCCGAACACGCGGGCCTCATTGCCGTCGTCGGAGTAGAGCACGCAGGCCTGGCCCGGCGCGATGCCGGACTCGCCGTCGACTAGTTCCACCCATGTGGCGCCTGCACGATGATGCAGCACGGCCGGGCGCGGCGGCCGCGTCGAGCGAACCTTGGCGAATAGCTCCAGGCCGCCGCTGGGGACGTCTGTGAGCGGTCCGTCGCCCAACCAGTTCATGTTGCGCAGATAGATCTTGTGCGTCTCCAGCGCCTCGCGCGGGCCGACCACGACGCGGGCGCGGTCGGCATCGAGGTGGACGACGTAGAGCGGCTCGCCGGAAGCGATGCCGATGCCGCGGCGCTGGCCGATCGTGTAGCGCAGGATGCCCTCATGGCGGCCGAGCACGCGGCCGTCGATATGGACGATGTCGCCCGGATTGGCGGCGGTCGGCTTCAGCTTGGCGATGATGTCGGAATACTTGCCCTGCGGCACGAAGCAAATGTCCTGGCTGTCCTGTTTGGCCGCGACCGTCAGCCCCATCTCCTCGGCAATGGCGCGAACCTGCGGCTTTGACAGGCCGCCTAGGGGAAAGCGCAGATAATCGATCTGCGCCTGCGTGGTGGCGAACAGGAAATAGCTCTGGTCGCGGTCGGCATCGACCGGTCGGTAGAGCGCGCGGTGGGCACCGTTGGCGCCGGAGCGGATGTAGTGGCCGGTGGCCAGCGCGTCGGCGCCAAGCTCCTTGGCGGTGGCCAAAAGGTCGGCGAACTTCACCGTCTGATTGCAGGAAACGCACGGGATCGGCGTCTCGCCGGCGACATAGCTTTCGGCAAAGGGATCGATGACCGCCTTGCGGAAGCGCTCCTCGTAGTCGAGCACATAATGGGGGATGCCGAGCGTCTCGGAGACGCGGCGGGCATCGTCGATGTCCTGCCCGGCGCAGCATGAGCCGGCCCGGTGCGTCGCCGCGCCATGGTCGTAGAGCTGCAAGGTGACGCCGACGACATCGTAGCCTTCGCGCTTCAGCAGGCCAGCGACGACCGATGAATCGACACCGCCCGACATGGCGACGACGATGCGGTTGGTTTCGGGACGTCCGGGAAGATCGAGACTGTTCATGATGCTTTCGTTCTACGCGGCGTCTCAATGCCAATGTCGAGAATATAGGTCAAGCTTTACCGGCGCGCCAGCGGGCAGGGCGATTCATGGGGGCGATCGATCCGCGTGAGGGGATGCAATTTCCCGGGCCAACCGGGGTTTCTTCCCCGGCAAACCAGGGTTTGCGGGCAGATGGTTCAAATGCCGGTGAAAAGACTAACGCGGCGTTCATGATCCTTACCTAGTCATTAGGGTCTGCTTAGGCAATTTTTAAAGCTGTGGCGGTAACGTGGCGGGGATTGGGTCTTTGAGTTTTTTGTAGAGAGTACGATGACCGATCTGGTTAGACCGAGAGTCAAGTATGTTATTGGGCCTGACGGCAGTCCTCTTACGATTGCCGATCTGCCGCCGACGAATACCCGTCGCTGGGTTATCCGGCGTAAGGCGGAAGTGGTTGCGGCAGTGCGCGGCGGGCTTTTGAGCCTGGACGAGGCATGCCAACGCTACAAGCTCACCACCGAGGAATTCCTGTCCTGGCAGGCGTCGATCGACGAATATGGCCTTGCCGGGCTGCGCACGACGCGCATCCAGCAATACCGGCACTAGCAAAATTCGCTTCAGGAACGGCGATCGCGAGTTAAGGGGCGGCGCAACCGCTTCTCTTCGCTCGCCTACCCCATCGCGATCTTCGCTACATGGACATGCTCGCCGACCCGCGGAGGGCGAGACATGATCGCGCCCCTCTTCTTAAAAACTGCGAGATGAAGGCCGCACCCAGCGATCGGGAATCTATTTCACAAACGAGCCAAGAAAGTTGTCGACCAAATCCTCTTTCGTCTCCAAAAAAAGACTTTCGATGGTGAGGTCCATCTCTTTTTGAGCGATAATAGCGTCGATCTGTGCGGTTGGGAGGGGACTGGCGAATCGGCAACTCAGCGCGTGCTGTGTTCTTTGGACCAGATAGCAGCTTACCAGTTCGGATTTATCATCACCAAATTGCAGGTAAAAGTAATCCGGACTGCCGGAAAAGCTGCCGACATACAGCGCCGCTCCACCTTCGGACAGGTCCAGCATGCGAAAATTGTTGCCCTGTACTTCGCGCAGGCCATGTGATGGAAAGATGAGGCGAACAAGGAAATTGACGTTCCTTCGAACCCATCTGCGCTTTTCCTCGACGCCGCCAGAATGTTCCACGAGTTCTGTTCCAATATCTAAGAATCCAAGTATTCCTCGGCTCTTACTTCGGTATCTTGGGTTAGAAACCTTAAGGACCGATAAGCGGTTCTGCTCGAATTGGTTCTTCCCGTATGACTTCGCGAGCGCGTATCCGCTTCTTCAACATCGCCGATCTCGCTTCACGGTCGAGCGAGACGATCGCGCTGCGGGTGTCTATCTGGTGGTTTGCGCGCTGCGCAAAGGCCGGCTGCGCAATGGCGAGCTTGCCCGCAAGCTCGAAGGCATCACGCCGAAGATGCTGACGCAGACGCTGCGCGTTCTCGATCGTGACGGACTGGTGCGGCGCGAGATCTTCCCGGGGATCCCGCCGCGCGTCGAATATGAATTGACGGATCTCGGCCAGAGCCTGGCGGGGCTGCTTAGCCAGATGCTGCTTACCCAGATACGGTCATGGGCGGAACAGCATGCACCGGACATCAAGATGCCAGGGCGCGGGCGGCTGCCGAATATGAAGGCGATTTGGCCGCCTAGGTGGCTTCCAGTTCTCTTGGCGACCTTGCCGCCAAGGCTGGCCGAGGTCATGCGCCCGCCGGGTTGGCAAGCGCCGGAGTCGCGTGCGGGCCGGGCTTCAGCCGATCATGGCGCTGCGGCCGCCGACTTCGGCTTCGCGGATCTTGGTGTCACGCGATTCCAGCATTTCCGCCTTGGAAAGCTCCGCTTCAGCTTCGCCGAGTAATGATTCGGCAGTGCTTCGCTGCTGAGCGAGGTCACTTTGCGAATTTCTGAGGTTGTCGCGGCGCAAACGCGCCGCCTTGGCGAAGGTCGGATAGGCGAAATGGTTGATGTCGGTGATGCCGGCCTTCTTTTCTTCAGCGGTGATCTGAAGCTCCAGCTCGACGGCCATGCGTTCGAACTCGGCGATCATCATGTCGAGCTGCAGCAGCTGCCGCCGCTTCTCATTCACCTGAAACTGTTTCAGCCGAACGAGGTTTTCACGTGACTTCATGATTCGGTACTCCCGGAAACGCACACCCGCACTTATCGTCCAAACCACCTGGAAGGGCCCAGGCCGCACCCGTGTCCACCGCCTTTCCCCGAACTATGGGAAACAAAACCCTAAAGTTTTTTGCCGGCGGTAACCATTCGTTTACGGGCATTGTTAATCATACGGGTCAGGACTTAAGGCCGGGTAAAAATTCCGGCCGCCGATGCGGAAGCGATGTCGATGAGTCCCTGGAGTCACTTAGTCCAGATTGTTGATGTGTTGCATTAGGATTTGGTTCTGAGATTCGTTATTAGATTCAAGAGGGTGTAGAAAGAGGTTAAAAAATCTGGTACCGTCATGGACGGGAAATTAGGTTTTGTTAACCATTTAATGGCAGCCTCTGCACAAGGCAACCACTGCTCCGGGTCCGGACGGGTCGTGAAATGGTCCGGCAGCAGAAAAGGGGAATGAAATGCGTGTTCTGCTGATAGAAGATGACAGTGCAACCGCACAAAGCATCGAGTTGATGCTGAAATCGGAAAGTTTCAACGTCTACACGACCGATCTCGGTGAAGAGGGCGTCGATCTAGGCAAGCTCTACGATTACGACATCATCCTTCTCGATCTCAACCTGCCTGACATGTCGGGCTACGAGGTTTTGAGGACGCTTCGCCTTTCCAAGGTAAAGACGCCGATCCTCATCCTCTCCGGCATGGCCGGTATCGAGGACAAGGTACGCGGCCTCGGCTTCGGCGCCGACGACTATATGACCAAGCCGTTCCACAAGGATGAGCTGGTCGCCCGCATTCATGCCATCGTGCGGCGCTCCAAGGGGCACGCCCAGTCGGTCATCACCACCGGCGACCTCGTGGTCAACCTCGATGCCAAGACCGTCGAAGTCGGCGGCCAGCGCGTGCACCTGACCGGCAAGGAATACCAGATGCTGGAGCTGCTCTCGCTGCGCAAGGGCACGACACTGACCAAGGAAATGTTCCTCAACCACCTTTATGGCGGAATGGACGAGCCTGAGCTGAAGATCATCGACGTCTTCATCTGTAAGCTGCGCAAAAAGCTCGATGCGGCATCCGGCGGCCAGAATTACATCGAGACGGTCTGGGGTCGCGGCTATGTGCTGCGCGAACCCGAAGACATCCGCGTCAGCGCCTGAGCGAAGAACACGTTCCGACTTATTCAATAAAAAATCCGGCTCTGCCGGGTTTTTTGCGTGATGGGCTGATAAGCATCCGCTTTACGCAATTACGAGCAGAAAACCGTCACGCACTTTTCCTGGAATTGCTCACTACCGCCGAATCAGGCGCGATCCTCAAGGCGCGAAAACGCTCAAGCAATTGCGACCGGTTGAACGGCTTCAAGAGGTAGCCCTGGGCGCCGGCGCGCTTGGCCCGCATGATCGAAGCGATATCGAGCTCGACCAGTGAAACCAGGATCTGCGGCTTTATCGGGCTCTCCATGGCGCGCACGCGACGGATGAGATCGACCGCCGCCACGTCAGGCAAGGCGCCGTCGACGACGATGATGTCGGGCATATCGGCGGCGCACATCTCCAGCGCGTCAAGTCCGCTGGCGGCCTCGATGATAACCATTTCGGAGCCGCCCAGGATACGTTTTGCAACCTTCCTGATGACGCTTGAATCGTCGACGAACATGCAGCGTTTCATTTCCGGGTCCTCTTTGCCGTCTGGCAATCCGGCAGCGTCGGGGGCATCGAGAGGCACCATAGGCCAATCTGGTAAAGAAGCCGAAAAGGCGTTAGGTAAAATTTTTGCAAAGATGGCGGCTGCTTTTATTCGCGAATGCTTCAATGCCGCCTAGGCAACTAAACGAATTTCATGCCAATCAGCCGGAATTACAGATTTCGATGTAAAAGTACTTTGGCTTCTCGACCGCGCTATCAGACCGCCGCAAACACGATTTCTTCAGGCGTCGCGTGGATCGATATCGTCATACCGGCTTCGCGCGCCAGAAGCAGCGTGTAATAGGGTTGCACGGAATGCGCGTCGATCGGTTCTTCCGGCTTGTGGCCGGAATGCAGTTCGAGGAATTTCGGCGGCACACGCAGCATCGGGCCAGCCGCGGCGAGCGCGAAACGCGGCTCGGTCTCGAGGTTTTCCAGGGTCACCGAGAGCTTGCCACCGCGCGGAATGGCGGCGTTGGCGACGAGGATCAGGTTGAGCAGCAGCTTGACCTTGTTCTTTGGCAGCAGCGCGCGGGTCCCGTTCCAGGTCAGTTCCGGCTTCTCGTTCTTGAGGAAGGCGATGGCGACCGCTTCGGCATCGCCGGTATCGATCAGCATGCCGGCCGAGCCGGCGGCGCCGAAGGCGATGCGGGCGAACTGCAGGCGGGCCGAAGCGTTGCGGGCGCTCTGACGGATCAGCTTCATGGCGTCTTCGTCGGCGCCGCCTTCATCGAGCAGTTCGAGCCCATTGTTGATCGCGCCGACCGGCGAGATGATGTCGTGGCAGACCCGGCTGCACAAAAGCGCCGCCAGATCGGGTGCGGAAAGGGTGAACAGATCGGCCATCGGCGAAAATCCCAGCAAAATTTTACAATTCATGGCCGAGCGATCGATCGTCGCCTGCCCACACGAATCACGCTCTCTCTCCTCGGACTTTCTGAATACACAGCGTCCGTGCGTGCAGCAACAAATCCAAATTGTGGCTATGGCAAATGGCGTTCACGAAGGCTGCCGACCCCACTTGAGCGACCCTAAACAGCCTTTGAACCGCCATGTTCATGTGGGAGCTTAATGGTTGAAAAAGGATTACGGCATAGTTTGCCCGTAACAGTTACCCTTAACGGCCGGCTAAAAGAGCCGTACGGGGTGCGAGGCGTCGGCGAAGGTGCTCCCTGACGGAGATTGGAAGCATGTTTTCCCGATTCTATGGCCGGACTTTTTTCCGTGTCCCAGACCGGACGGTTGTTCGTGTCATCTCAATGGCGATTGCGCTCATGGGCGTTCTCGCCTTCTCGACTTCAGCCCTACGGGCCCAGGAATACACCGCTCAGGAGATTGTCGATTCCGGTCACAAGTTCTTCGGCGCGACATCGGGCGGGCTCGCCACGGTCGTCGAGAAGATCTTTGCTTCCTACGGCCTGCCCAACGGCTATCTGCTGGGCGAAGAGGGCTCGGGCGCGCTGATCGGCGGTCTGACCTATGGCGAAGGCACGCTCTACACCAAGAATGCCGGCGATCACAAAGTGTTCTGGCAAGGCCCGTCGCTCGGCTGGGACTTCGGCGGCGAGGGCTCACGGGTGATGATGCTGGTCTACAATCTCGATGATGTGGGCAGCCTCTACAATCGCTATGGCGGCGTCGCCGGCTCGGCCTATGTGGTGGCAGGTGTCGGCTTCAACGTGCTGAAGAACGATAATGTGATTTTGGTGCCGATCCGTACCGGCGTCGGTGCCCGGCTCGGCGTCAATCTCGGCTATTTGAAGCTTACCGAGCGCGCGACGTGGAATCCGTTCTGAGCTAAAGGTCTTTGACTTTATGCATGTCGCTAGCCCAAAACCGGGCCACTTTTGGGCGACAAGCGTTAAACCCGTCAAGTTGCGGCAAGCCCTTGCCGCAACGCTGGATTTCCGCCATGTCAACGTGGCACGGTCAAAGGCGCTCGACGCGTTTTTGGTTTTATCTTGTTGCATGTCGTTGCGCCAAACCGGTTCTCATTTTTTGGACGACATGCATTGGTTTGATGGTTGCCGTCCACAACGGGTAGTCACTTGGTCCAGTCGGTCCTGTTCTTCGTTCTCGGCTTTCTCTGCGCCGGCTTTCTGGCGCTTATGGTGGCTCCGGCCATATGGCGTCGCGCCGTCACCCTGACGCGTCGACGTATCGAAGGCTCGATCCCCCTGACGCAAACCGAAATCCAAGCGGACAAGGATCGCATCCGCGCCGAGTACGCCATGTCGACGCGCCGCCTCGAAATCATCGTCAAGGCGTTGCGCGAGAAGGCAGCTGAGCAACTCGTGGAGATCAATCGCGGTCGCGAGGCCCTGAAAGGGCTGGCGGTCGAGCGCATGGACAAAAGCCAGGCGCTGACCGAGCTCGGCGTCACGACCGAGGCGTTGCATCAACGCGAGAGCGAATTGCGGCAGCTTTCGGAGCGACTCAAGGAAACCGAACGCAAGCTGGAAAAACGCGCGCTCGAGCTGGAAAAGCTGGAGCGCATGTATGACGACGCCAGTTTTTCCTCCAGCAGCCGGCAGATCGAGCTCGTCGCGCGCGAATCCGAAATGCAGAAACTCGCCAGCGACATTGCGCTGCTGCGGGGCCAGCGCAAGGAGGCGGACAGGCGCGGCCAGGAGATCGCGGCCGAAAGCAAGGCAGCACGCGAAGCGCTGAAAGCCGAGAAGAAAAGGACCGCTGAGCTCGACAAGAAGGTCGAACGGCTGCTGGCGACGCTTGCCGACCGCGAGGACAAGCTTGAACGCCGCGAAAAGGAACTGGCGCGCATGCGAGAAAAATCGAAAGGCGAAGACAGCGCACCGGACTTGCGGCCGGTCGGCAAGGCCGGCGAAACCGCCAGGAGCGACGACCTCGACAAAGCGATCGCCAAGCTCGACAGCGATCGTGAGCGGCTAGAGGCGAGGCTGACGGCGCTGGCGCTCGAGAACAAGCGGCTGAAGGCGGATCTCACAGCGCTGGCCGCGTCCAATCCCGCGGAGGTCAGTTCCGTCCTGCGCGAGCAGATGAACGAACTGGCGGCGGAGGTTGTCCACCTGACGGCCAAGCTCGACGGGCCTGGTTCGCCGATCGACAAGGCCTTGGCGGCCCCTTCGGATGTACGCTCCGGCAACCGCAGTCTTGCCGACCGCGTGCGGGCGCTGCAGAAGGCTGACGCGACAAGTTGAAATCAGGTCTCTTTGGCCGAAAAATGATGCAGGGCGATGGCTGATGCGGCTGCGACATTCAGGCTGTCGAAACCTTTCGACATGGTGATCCGCACGGTGTGCAAGCGCGCGAGCAGGCTGTCCGGCAAACCTTCGCCCTCAGTGCCGAGATAGAGTGCCAGGCGTTCGCTCCTTTGCGCATCGCGGATGTCGGTCCGCCCGCGTGGCGTCAGTGCGAATTGTTCGAAGTTCCGCCGGCCAAGCATTGCCATGAAGCCGGCGGCGTCGGTGAACGACGCGAAAGGGATCTTGAGCGCGGCGCCGACTGAAACGCGGATCGCCTTGCGGTAGAGCGGATCGCAGCATGTCGCGTCCAGCAGTATGGCGTCGGCACCAAAGGCGGCGGCGTTGCGGAAGATCGAACCCATATTGTCATGATTGGCGATGCCGACGAGCACCACGACCAGTGCCCCGGCCGGCAAGGCATCGATCAGGGCCTCGGCGGACCGCGGCGTCCCCTTGCGGCCCATGGCCAGGATGCCGCGATGCATGTGAAACCCGGCGATTGCGTCCATCACCGCGCTGGTGGCGACATAGACCGGAAGGTTGGCCGGCGCCTTGCGCAGGATGCTCTCGAGGCCGGAGAGCCGGTTCTCCAGAACCAGAACCGATTCGGCGCCAAAGCGTCCGGCCGAGAACAGCAGGTCCAGCACCACCTTGCCTTCGGCGACGAAGCGACCTTGCCGGCCGGCGAGATCGCGCTCACGGATGTCGAGATAGGCAGCGACGCGCGGATCTTGCGGGTCGTCGATGCGAATAGGGTCCATGCGTTCCTCGCCGCCGTCGCATCGGCTCGAAAATCCGGGCCGATTTCCCGGCGCTCACCTTTGGGTTCGGAAAGCACGATGCGACAATTCGGGACGGTCAGCTAGCTCCATGCGACCCGGATGGGCGCATGTCGCTCTGAAATCGCCGGCGAGGCGGCTACAGGACGGTCAGGTTCCGGCACGGCGCAAACGGTGCGCCATCTGGGACAAGTCATCCTTGCCGCTGCCGAAAATGCCGTCCAGCATGACAAGCAGTTCGCGCACGGCGTCAGATTTGCAGGAATAGTAAATCATCTGCCTGTCACGGCGGGTGTCGACGAGGTCGAGCGCACGCAACTTGGCCAGATGCTGGGATAATGCCGATTGACTGAGCATCACCTTCTCGGCGATGGCGCCGACCGACATTTCACCGTCGGCGAGATAGCTCATGATCAACAGCCGCTTCTCATTGCCCATCAGCATGAGAAATTCGGCCGCGGATTCGGCGTTGACGATTAGCTTTGTCGAGACCATTGATGCCCCATGCTTCTTGTTCATCCCGACGCCATGGGGGCAATGGCGTCTGATTCCATAAACTCACTTGTCAACCGGCGCTGGCGATTCAGCGCCACCAGCAAAAGGTAGAGCATTTCATTTAAATCTCAAGTGTTGCTTTTGATCAAACATAATTAAGTCCAGTCTCCGGCGTCGACCGAGGCCCGGCCGCTCTTGGCCATCTCAACCAGAACGTGTCGCAATTCGCGCGCTGCCACCAGGGGTTGCGGGAAGAAAACCCGGCAAGTGTCATCACCCGATACCAGATCCATGCCATCGGCATCGAAGCCGGTAATGGTCCAGCCGTTGGCGGATGCTGTCGCGAAATGCCGGGCATACACGGCGATTGCGTCAAGATGGTCGGCGTTCATGTGATCGATGGCGGATTGCTCGCTCGCCGCAAGCTCCTCGACGATCGGCCCGCTGGTGAGCAGATCCGACCGATCGAGATGATAGGCCTTGCCGAAACCTCCATTGAGGCTGGCGCGTTGCGGCTCGAGGCGAAAGATCGAAAAGTCGCCGAGACTGGCGTAAAGTTTCGCCTTGGGATTGTGGTTGAGATAACGGCGCTCGGCGCGGGCGTGTTCGCTTGATCCGCGATCGAGCCGTGCCGCCCGGCAGACCAGTGTCAGGCGCGGGTGCGCAAGCGGGTCGCCCTTGCCGGGTTCGCCAAGCAAAAGGGAGCAGCGCGGATCGGCAAGCAGGGCGCCGGTGTGCGCCGAGAGCATCGACACCAGGATCAGCGGCGCGCCGTCGATGTCGGTGGCCACACCGACCCTGCTGGCCAGCGGTGAGCCGGTTTGCGGTTCGATCACCGCCAGCGCGCCAAAGCGGGCGTTGCGCAGAAGCGCCTTCGCCAGCCGGATCGCTTCGGCATCCGTCTCGCGGATCACGTCCTTCTTCGGCTCGTCCAAGGCATCACCGCAATAAGTGGATTTTCTTTCTCCAATTATCTGTCAAACAAACCGGATTTGGCAAGGTCGTCGATCTCGTTTTTCGAAAATCCGAAACGTGCCAGCACCTTCGACGGGGCGAGATCGTTGTCGGCGGGCCTGGTCGCCGGTGTCGGCTGTGAGCCGGAGAAACGCGGCGCCGGGGCAGGGCGCTCAAGTGCGCCCGCCATCACGAAGGCGTTGCGCGCCCGACTGTGCGGATGCTGCTTCGCCTCACGCAGCGACAGGACAGGAGCAACGCAGGCATCGGTTTGGGTAAACAGCAGGTCCCAGTCGTCGCGTGATTTCCGCCGGACCCGATCGGCAATCGCCGCGCGCATCAGCGGCCACAGCGCCTTGTCGTACTGGCCGGACACAAAGCGCTCGTCGAGCGGCAGCAGTCTGGCGAATTCGGCGAAGAATTGCGGCTCGAGGCAGCCGATGGCGATATGGCGTGCGTCCAATGTCTCATAGGTGTCGTAGAAGGGGGCGCCGGAATCGAGCAGGTTCGCGCCGCGCTTGTCGCTCCACAACCCGGCAGCCATGAAGGCGTGCAGGGGCGCCGCCAGCATCGAGGCGCCTTCGACCATCGCGGCGTCGACGACCTCGCCCTTGCCCGTGCGCGAGCGTTGGAACAGCGCCGCCAGCAGGCCGGCTACCAGCATCATGGCGCCACCACCATGGTCGGCGACGAGGTTGAGCGGCGGGACAGGTCGGTCGTCCAAGTGGCCGATTGCGTGCAGCACGCCGCAATAGGCGAGGTAGGTGATGTCGTGACCGGCGCGGCCGGAGAGCGGGCCGTCCTGGCCGAAGCCGGTCATGCGGCCGTAGATCAGCGCCGGGTTGCGCGTCAGCACCGCCTCCGGGCCGAGGCCAAGCCGCTCCATGACACCGGGGCGAAACCCTTCGAGCAACATGTCCGCGTTTTCGGCAAGGCGCAGCAGCAGATCGGCGCCTTCCCGGCGCTTCAGGTCAAGACGCAGGATGGCGCGGCCGTGGCGGTCGATGTTGTACTCATCCGGGAGCGGCAAGGGCGGCTGGCTGGTCCCCGTCCGTTCGATGCGCAGCACTTCGGCGCCCGTCTCCGACAGCATCAGGCCGGCCAGCGGCACGGGGCCCAGCCCGGCCATCTCGATCACCTTCAGCCCGGCAAGCGGGCCGGTCTTGCCGGCAGCGGACGGGCCGGTGCTCATGTCCGTCTATTTCGGCGCCATGCGGATGGCGCCGTCAAGGCGGATGGTCTCGCCGTTCAGCATCTGGTTCTCGATGATGTGCAGGGCGAGAGCGGCATATTCGGATGGTTCGCCCAGGCGCGACGGGAAGGGGACGGCGGCGCCCAGCGAATCCTGCACCTCTTGCGGCATGCCGGCCATCATCGGCGTCTTGAAGATGCCGGGCGCGATGGTGCAGACGCGGATGCCTGAACGGGCAAGGTCGCGCGCCACCGGCAGCGTCATGCCGACGACGCCGCCCTTGGACGCCGCATAGGCGGCCTGGCCGATCTGGCCGTCATAGGCGGCGACAGAGGCGGTGTTGACGATGACGCCGCGCTCGCCACCTTGCAGCGGCTCGAGCTTTGAAGCGCGCTCGGCGACAAGGCGGATCATGTTGAACGTGCCGATCAGATTGACCTCGATCACCTTGCGGTACTGATCGAGAGGATGGGGGCCATCCTTGCCGATCGTCTTCACGCCTATGGCGATGCCGGCGCAATTGACCAGGATCCGCGGCTCGCCAAGCTTGTCGGCGACGTCGGCGAGTGCAGCTGTCCCACTGTCGGCGCTGCTGACGTCGCACTGGACGGCAATGCCGCCGATCTCGGCCGCGACCTTGGCCGCGCGGTCAATACCGACGTCGAAGATGGCGACGCGGGCGCCCTTGGCGGCCAGCGCCCGCGCCGTTGCCTCGCCAAGACCGGAGCCGCCGCCGGTAACGATCGCGATCTGGCCGTTCGGGTTCATGGCGTCATCCTTTTGATCTCAGGAACAGTGGGACGGATCAGGCGCCAGATCGATGGGGAAGGTCAAGCCATCGCCGCGATCGCGGCAACCCTGGCCTGATCGGCGTGACAGACCTCGCCCGAGAGCCTGGCGACCGCGCCCGACACGATCTCGTGCGACAGCAACCGGTCGAGATCGACAGGGCGCGGCATCGAAATCTGGCCGCGCGGGATCCGTTTGAAACCGAGCGGACCGTAATAGGGTTCATCACCGACCAGCATGATAGCGGGCGCACCGGTCTTGGCGGCGGCCTCCAGCGCGATCGCCACCAGCCGGCGGCCGATGCCGAGATTCTTGAAGGCCGGCCGCACCGCAAGCGGCCCGAGCATCAGCGCGCGACCGGCGCCGGCGGCGATGCGGGTCATGCGCACCGAGGCGACGACCATGTCGCCCTCGACGGCGACAAAAGACAACGAGCGTTCGTGCCCTCCGGCTTCGCGGATCTTGTAGGCGGCCAGCACAAAGCGGCCGGGCCCGAAGGCTTCGTCGTTGATGGCTTCGATCTGGAGGTCGTGCGCCGGGGTTTCCGGCAGGTATTTTACGTCGGCAAGGCTCATGGTCTTTGCGTTCCGGTAAGGAGGAAAGGTTTGCTGCAAACGGCAGCATTCGCCAGTCAGCGCTAAGCGCGGGCGCCCTTTCGTCGTCGGTCAAACCGGATCAAAGCAAAGTCGAACATGCGGATTGTCCGCTAGCATCAATTTTCCGCCGCTGCAATCGGCCGTTTTTGTGCGTCGTTTCGGCCAAGTGACGGTCTGTTCAGCACCTGACGTCTTCGGCAGGCCAATGTTGCGCTTAAATAGGCCAATAGGACGCAAGGAGATTTGCATGGGATTGCTGGTTGAAGGCAGGTGGCAGGATCGCTGGTATGATACCGCGGACAACGGCGGCAGGTTCGTGCGGACGCAGTCGCAATGGCGCGACTGGATCACCGTTGACGGGGCGGCGGCCGAAGGCCGAACGCGCGGCTTCAAGGCCGAGCCCGGCCGCTATCATCTCTATGTCTCGCTTGCCTGTCCGTGGGCGCACCGGACGTTGATTTTTCGCGTATTGAAGAAGCTGGAAGGCATCATATCGGTGTCGGTGGTGCATCATTTCATGGGCGCCAACGGCTGGACGTTCGTGGCGGAGGACGGCGCCACCGGCGACACGCTTTACGGCCTCGACTTCCTGCACCAGATCTACGCCAAGGCCGATCCTACCTATTCAGGCCGGGTGACGGTGCCGGTGTTGTGGGACAAGAGGGAGCAGACCATCGTCTCCAACGAATCTTCCGAAATCATCCGGATGCTGAATTCAGCCTTCGACGAATGGGGTGATGCCGGCCTCGATTTCTATCCGCACGCGCTGCGCGGCGAAATCGACAAGGTCAACGCACTGGTCTATCCCGCAGTCAACAACGGGGTCTATCGCGCCGGCTTCGCCACCACGCAGGTCGCTTATGAAGAAGCATTCGGAGAGCTGTTCTCCGCGCTCGATGCGCTGGAAGGCCGGCTGTCGAAGCAACGCTATCTCGTCGGCGATCGCCTCACGGAAGCCGACTGGCGCCTGTTCACCACGCTGGTGCGCTTCGATCCGGTCTATGTCGGCCATTTCAAATGCAATCTGCGCCGCATCGCCGATTACCCGAACCTGTCCAACTATCTGCGCGATCTCTACCAGGTGCCTGGTGTCGCCGAGACCGTGAACCTGCACCACATCAAGGCGCATTATTACGGCAGCCACGAAACGATCAATCCGACGCGGATCGTGCCCGTCGGGCCGAAACTGGATTATGGCGCACGGCATGACCGGGCGCGGTTCAGCAGGGCAGCGGCCTGATCTACCAGTAAGGCGAGGGCTGCTCGCCGTCAAAAACCTCGGCGATCCGCCGCAGCGTCGCCGGCGTCGTTTTCTCGGGCAAGCGGTCGAGGGGGAAGAAGCCGGCTTCGGCGATCTCGTGGTCCGGGAGTTTTGGCGCCGTCTGGCTGAAGTGCTCGATCACGTAGAAGCCGACGTGGTCGCGCCGGCTGGCGCGGCGGTTGAAATGCATCGATTTGAGCATCGGCGGTGATGTCAGTGCGATGTTGCCTTCCTCGGCCAGTTCGCGTGCCAGCGCCTCGGCCAGCGTCTCGCCGACTTCGACACCGCCGCCGGGAAGCTGCCAGCCCGGCACATAGGTGTGGCGAATGAGGAAGATGGAATTGGACGCCATGTCGTGGATCAGACCGCGCACGCCGAGCGTCATCGGCCGCCGCAGCACGAAATGGAGATGGAACAGCCTGGCCCTCAGACCCGCCCAGCCGGTCTGGCGGAAGGCATCTTCAGGCTTCACCATCAGGCCCGAAACCGTGGCTGGAAAGCCAAGCGCGGGTCGCCTATGAAGGATGCATGTTCAGGCTCGCGCATATTTCCGATGTCCATCTTGGGCCGCTCCCCGATGTATCCTATCGTGATCTCGCCTCCAAGCGCGTGCTCGGCTACGTCAACTGGCAGCGCAACCGCCGCCGCCATATGCATGACGCCGTCATCGACACGATCGTCGCCGACATCAAGGCGAACACGCCTGACCATCTTGCCGTCACCGGCGACCTGGTCAATCTGGCGCTCGACGGCGAGATCGAGATGGCCAGGCATTGGCTGGAGACGCTGGGACCGCCGCATGATGTTTCGGTCGTTCCGGGCAACCACGATGCCTATGTGCCCGGGGCCTTCGACAAGGTCTGCCGATCCTGGGCGGCGTGGATGAGCGGCGACGGCGTCAACACGCCGGTCGACCGCAACGCGTTCCCCTATCTGCGGGTGCGCGGCGAAGTCGCCCTGATCGGCGTCTCGACGGCACGCGCCACGGCACCCTTCATGGCCAACGGTTTCTTCATGGAAGGTCAGGCGGCCCGGCTCGGCAAGCTGCTCGACGCAACGGCCAAACAAGGGCTGTTTCGGGCGATCATGATCCACCATCCGCCGGTGCGCGGCGCGGTCCCGCAGCACAAGCGGCTGTTCGGTATCGCCCGCTTTCACAAGATCATTCGGCGTCATGGTGCCGAACTTGTCCTGCATGGCCATTCGCATCTGCCGTCGCTGTTCTTCGTCGGCGGTAGAGGCGTCAGGATCCCGGCGGTCGGTGTTGCTGCCGCGGGCCAGGCACCGGGCGGCAAGCACCCGGCGGCGCAGTACAATCTGTTCGACATCGACGGCGAAAAGGGCAATTGGCGGATACGGCTGACGCGGCGCGGCCTGACCGGGCCGTCCATACCGCCATCCGACCTGCAGACGCTGGAGCTTGGTACGGAGCCCGGAGCCGTTATGGCCGCAAGCTGATAATCATGGCGGCGATACGGTCCCAGAACAAGACGACCGACACAACCAGTCCGACCAGGGCACCGGCGGCGATCAGGCCAAGCCCGGACAGAAAGGCCGACCAGCCGTTGCTGCTCGTCACTGGGCGCAGCGGCGGTTCAGCTTCCACTACATCGGCGCGTTTCATGCCGGCGACAGCCGGCTCGACCCCGCCTTCCATCATCCTCTGACGCTCGACGATGCGCTCGGCGACATAGCGCGTCACGGAATCGGCAACCGACTTCATTTCGGTGGATTCGGCAAGCACCACCCGGCCGATGCGGGTGTCCTTGAGGAAGCGATAGGTGCGGCGGTCGCGTCCCATGGCGACATGGCTGACGGCGTCGATCCACAGGCGCGGCTGCAAGCCGGACGAGACGACAAAGTCGAAATTGTCCATGTCGGCCGGAACATCGGCAAAAACCGGCGCCAGATCGGCGGCGAGCAGATCGAGGCGCATGCGATGCGCCTCGCGCATATCGACGACGACGTCATCGCGGTCGGCGAAGGCATTCTTCACATCACGGATGGCATCGGACAGCTTGTTCGACTGGTCGATGGTCTTCTCGCCTGCTTCCTTCATCGGCGTTTGCCTCGCGGGTTTGGTTAACATGGCGTTAACACAGCCGCCGGCAAAATGCACTGGCGAGATGGACGGGATCGAGGCGCGCACGAAGGTTGTTGTGCGCGAAAAAAGGTCAGCTGGCCGCCGCCGCGAATTTCTGGCGATGCAGCCTGGCGCGGCGGTTGGTGTTGCGGCGAATGATCTCGGCGACGAGGCCGGGTGCTTCCTCGGCCAGCATATGGCCGGCCTCCAGCACATGGTGCACATGAAAATGCGCCGGCAGATCATGCGCCTGGGTAAAGGGCAGCACCGCGTCGTCGGTTCCCCACGCCACCATCACGGGTATGTTCAGCCCATCGAGGCGATCATGCGGGATGACGCCTTGCCGGTCGTCCTTGGTCATGGCGGCTGCGATCTCGACGAGTTTTTCCAGCTGGCCGGGCCGCCCGCGCATTTCCCAGAGGATGTCCACGGTGTGATCGAGCGGCCGGGCTGATGGTCCCGACATGGCGGCGAGGCAGAACCGTATCTCGGACCGATCCGCTGCACCGGCATAGCGGCGCAACAGGGGTCCGTTGATCTCCTGGCCAATGCCCCCCGGCGCCAGAAGCGTCAGCGAAGCGACTTTTCCGGGCTCGGCCAACGCCATCAGCGTTGCCACCGCACCGCCCATCGAGTGGCCCACGAGATGAACGCGCCTCAGGCGTCGCTCCGAGAGATCGGCGAGCACGGCCCTTGCCGCCACCTTGGCCGGACCAGCGGCGGGAAAATCGAGCGATAGCCCATGCCCCGGCAGATCATAGGCCAGCGTGTGCGTTGCAGGCGCCAGGGAGGAAATCACCTCGCGCCAGACATCGTGGCAACCGCCGAAACCATGCAGCAGGACGATGGCCTTCGAGCCAACACCTTGTTCGGCGGCAAAAAGCGATGCGGTCATGAAAACTGATTTTTGTTATTGCGGGATGCGCGACACTAATTGTGCTGAATTGCTCCGAGTCTAGCGTGATGGCCAGTAAAATTTTCGCGATTTGTACGGTTGCGGACAGAACTCGGCGACCAGCCGGTAGTGGCGATCAAATCCACCGGAACGTGGCGCCCAATCCGCGGATGTCGATTGGTGTCAGCCTGGGTTGCCGAGCCCGGCCGCGCGCAGCGCCTGGACCAGCCGGTCGGTCAGGTCGGCTGGATATTTCCGCTCGACGAAGGTCGCACGTGGATCGGCGGCAAATTTAGGGAACTCGGTGGTCAGTTGGTTCAGCAGCGTGCTCACCAGATGGTCCTGTCCGGCAGCCTTGGCGCCGATCAGCCGCGCCGCCAGATAGTGCGATTTCGTTGCCGTCGTTCTCAACGCCATGCTGGCCGCGATGGCTTTGTTCATGTCGCCGAGCATGAACTCACCGACGAACACCCCGTAATCCCACCATGTCGAGTGCCCGCTGAAGGTCTCCGCTGCATGGTCAAGGATCGGCGTTCCCTCCGCGTATCGGCCGGCGAAGATCAGCCCATAGCCGTAAGCAGCGGCCATGCCGAGGTCGTAGGGATTGAGTTCGTAGGCCTTGCGCATCCAGCGGATCGCTTCGTCCGTATTGCCGAGGCGCGAACTGACGTAGCCGTAGGCGCGATGCGCATAAGGGCTGGTCGGCCCCATCTGCACGCCGCGATGGGCAAACTCCACCGCCTTCTCGATCGTCGCATTGGGCGGATAGGTATAGTGATCGGAGACCGCCTCGAGATGCAGGGAGGCCAGTTCCGAATAGACGAGCGAGGATTTCGTGCCGCCATTGGCCAGCTTCTCAAGGCACCGATAGGCAGCCTCATGGGTTCTGGCGTTCTGATCGAGATAATATTTGTCGTTGAGCAGCAGGCATTGCGTCAGACCATTTGGCGCACCGGTCTGCTCGATATAGTTGTAGATCGTGCCCGAGGCGGGAAGCGCTGAACTCAGCATGTCGGCGATACGGTCTTCGATCGCGGCAGGAGCGCTGTCGGCAGCGGTCAGATTGCGCGAAAGAAGCACCCGTCCGGACGCCATGCTTTGCAGTTCGATCGTGATGTCGCCCGTGTCCGGCCCGGGCAGGATGTCGAATATGAAGTTTGTGGCATCTTCGGCCGGATCGGCCACGGTGTCGCGGCCGATGAAGTCGATCGTATCGAAGCCGCTCAAGCCGGCGCGCAGCGACGCGGCGACACGGCTGGCGTACGTGCCCTCGGCCTTGAGGCCGATATAGACTTGCGGCAGGTCGTCAGCCATTGCCGATGACGCGATGCTTCCGGTCGCGCGGGCGGTCTCGAGCGTTGCCGACATATCGCCGCCCGTCAGCAAGGCACTCCCGCCCTGACGAAGGATCAGTACACCCAGCATGGCGATGACCAGGGCGATCGCCATCCAGAAGAAACGGAGATGGCGCACCACCGAGGGCGTGGGCGAGGGCGTCGCGGAAGTCAGCAGCGCCGCATCCGGCACACTGGCGTCGTCGGGTCGATCGGCGGATGCAGCGCCGTCCAGCTTCAGGTCCGGCAGCCTTATGGCGTTCAATTCATAGGCAGGAACATAGCCGCCGCGCGGAATGGCGATGCGGACAGGCTCGGCAACGCCCTCATTGGCAAAATAGTGCTGCAGAAGCTCGCGCAGCCTGCCTGCCTGCACCCGCACCACGGCATCGGTGGACGGATCGAAATCGCCATCCTTGCCGAAAACATCCATGGCGATGGAGAAGCCCTTGAGCCTGTCGGCTTCTCCGGCTTGTTCACGTTCGACAAGATAACGGAGCAACTTGCGCGCGCGTTCGGATCGTCCGAACGTTTGGCTGGCAAGCAGTCGCTCCAGTGTCTCGCGCACTGCGGGGGCGGCAGGCGTGGCATGCTGCAAGTGTCGATCCTCTCGAAGTCGGCACAGGTTGAGGCGCGATCATATAGGTCCCGCACCGCCACACAAGTATACACCCATTATGCGATCACATACCCCACCGGATAATTCTTCGGTGGTTAATGTCCCGAAAGATCGGAACCGATCACCAGGTTGCGGCAGTCCCGATCTTCGCTCTGGTCGTGCGTCAGCCGGCTTTTTTGCCAACGATCCGGTTGGCGGCAGACATCACCGCTTCCAGCGAGGCAGCGACGATGTTGGTGTTGATGCCGGCGCCGAACAGCTTGCCGTCAGGATATTCCATCTCGACATAGGAAATGGCCGACGCGTTCGAGCCGCGCTGCAACGAGTGCTCGGAATAGTCGAGCACCGACATCTCGACGCCGAGATGGCGCGACAGCGCATCGACGAAGCCGTCGATCGGACCGGTGCCGGTGCCCGATATCGTCACTTCCTTGCCATTGTCGAGGATGACCGCCTCGACAATGCGCCGGCCCTTGATTTCGGTGCTGGGATAGGTGTGGTGGTCGAGGAATTTCAGCCGCGCGGCAGGCTGATCGACATAAGTATCGAGAAAGCGCTCGTAGATGCGCCTTACCGGCACTTCCTTGCCCTCGGCATCGGTGATCGCCTGGATTTCCTGGCTGAATTCGATCTGCAGATTGCGCGGCAGGTTGAGGCCGTAATCGGCCTGCAGCACATAGGCGATGCCGCCCTTGCCGGACTGCGAGTTGATGCGGATGATGGCTTCGTAGCTGCGCCCGACATCAGCCGGATCGATCGGCAGATACGGCACTTCCCACAGGCTCGTATTGGCCTTCTTCAGCGCCTTCATGCCCTTGTTGATGGCATCCTGATGCGAGCCGGAAAATGCGGTGTAGACGAGTTCGCCGACATAGGGGTGCCGCTCGGGGATCTTCAACTGGTTCGAATACTCGTAGACGTCCTTCATCCGGTTGATGTCGGAGCAGTCGATCCCGGGATCGACACCTTGCGTGTACATGTTGAGCGCCAGCGTGACGATGTCGACATTGCCGGTGCGCTCGCCATTGCCGAACAGCGTGCCCTCGACGCGGTCGGCGCCGGCCATCAGGCCGAGTTCGGTGGTGGCGATGCCGGTGCCGCGGTCATTGTGCGGATGCAGCGAGACCAGCAGGTTCTCCCTGTTGTCGAGGTTGCGGCACATCCATTCGATGCGGTCGGCATAGATGTTGGGTGTCGACATCTCGACCGTCGACGGCAGGTTGACGATCAGCTTGTTGTCCGGCGTCGGCCTGACGATCTCGGTGACGGCGTTGCAGATCTCCAGCGCCACTTCGAGCTCGGTGCCGGTAAAACTCTCCGGCGAATACTCGAAGCGAAAGCCGCCGCCGGCCTTGGCCGCCATGTCGGTGATCATCTTGGCCGCATCGGTGGCGATGCGCTTGATGCCGCCGACGTCCTTTTCGAAGACGACGCGGCGCTGCAATTCGCTGGTCGAATTGTAGAAATGCACGATCGGGTTGGTGGCGCCCTTGAGCGCCTCGAAGGTGCGGGTGATCAGCTCCGGCCGGCACTGAACCAGCACCTGCAGCGAGACGTCGGCGGGCACGTTGCCCTGCTCGATGCACCAGCGGGCAAAATCGAAATCGGTCTGCGAGGCCGAGGGGAAACCGATCTCGATCTCCTTGAAGCCCATGTCGAGCAGCAGGCCGAACATGCGCGCCTTGCGCTCGTGGCCCATCGGGTCGATCAGCGCCTGGTTGCCGTCGCGCAGGTCGACCGAACACCAGATCGGCGCCTTGTCGATGACCTTCGAGGGCCAGGTGCGGTCGGTGAGGCCGACGGTCGGATAGGGCTGATATTTGCGGGCCGCGTCAGGCATGCCCCTGTTCTGGATGCTTCTTTCCACACCCTTGCCAGCTATCTCGGCATCGGAGCGGATCTCTTCTCGTGCGTTCATCGTCTTTTCTCCCGGCGGCTCATGGATCCACCCTCGGGTGGATTGATGGCGAGCGGCGCCTTTACCAGAATTTCGTTCGCTTGATGTGATTGCCAAGGAGCATGCGCTTGCGCGGCGGTTCGACCGCCGGGCGCTCCTTCAGCGAACCCGGCGATCGCCGATAAGGCCGAGAAGAAGCAGGGTCGAAGTCAGCGCGCGCACGGTCTCGCCGGAAAAACCGGTCGGACGGGAAGCGTTGGTGGCGCGCGTGCTCATGGCTGATCTCATATAGGAGCGGCTTGTGGGAGGCAAGTGGGGCCCATGGCGGGTAGGGCTCCGAACTCAGGCTAACAAAAGACCTGACGACAGCCAGTTCGGCGGTGTTGGCAGTTTTTGTGCCGGCAGCTTTTCACGATAGGAATTTTTTCTTGATTCCGTGACCTCAGCTATGGTACATGTTCGTCCATGGTGCTGATTTGCGCCAGTGACCCGCCGCACAGGCGGGTTTTTCATTTGACGCTCCGTCAGCCAACGCGCCGGCGAAGGAACCCGTTAACCCGAGTTCGTTGCCCTGGCATTGCTGGCCGGATCTGCTGGATATTATCCCTACCGCACGTGCTCTTCCCCAGGCGCGGCAAATGCGCCAGACTTGGGCGTCGACAGGGTTGCGATGTCCTGTCGCCGGGAGGGAGTCGTCCATGAATTTCGTGTTCTTCTCGCCGCATTTTCCCGCCAATGGCGTGGATTTCTGCGACCGTTTGAAGAAGGCCGGAGCCAGGGTGCTCGGCATCGGCGACGCACCCTATGACGCGCTCGACGCCAAGCTGAAGGCGGCGCTTTCGGAATATTACCGTGTCGCCGACATGGAGGACTACGATCCGGTGTTCCGGGCGATGGGGTATTTCATACACAAATGGGGCCGGATCGATCGTTTCGAATCGCTCAACGAACACTGGCTGGAACTCGAAGCCAACATCCGCACCGACTTCAACATCTATGGCACCAAGCTCGATTTCGTGAAGAATTTGAAGCGCAAGAGCCGCATGCGCGCCTTCTTCCGCAAGAGCGGTGTCGACACCATCGCGCAGCGCAAATGCTCCGACCGCGCTGGGGCCATGACCTTTATCCGCCGCGTCGGCTACCCGGTGGTGGTCAAGCCAGACAGCGGCTCGGGCGCCTCGAACACCTTCAAGATCTCCAACGCCAAGGAGCTCGACCAGTTCTTCAGGGACAAGCCCGAGGACGTGACGTTCGTCATGGAGCAGTTCATCGAGGGGCTGGTGGTGACCTTCGACGGGCTGGTCAATCGCGACGGCGAGGTGGTGCTGGCGGCGAGCCATCGTTACGACCAGAGCGTCATGGAGGTGGTCAACAAGGATCGCCACATGAGCTACCTTTGTTTTCCCAGGATCAGCCCGGCGGTCGAGGAGGCCGGCCGCAAGATCCTGAAGGCATTCGACGTGCGCGAGCGCTTCTTCCATATCGAGTTGTTCGAGACCAAGGACGACCGGGTCATCGCGCTGGAGGTCAACATGCGCCCGCCCGGCGCCTGGATGACCGATGCCATCAACTACACCTTCGACATCGACGTCTATGCGGCATGGGCCGACATGGTGGTCAGGGATGCCGCCGGCGGTCCCTATGAGGGCAAGTATTTCACCGCCTACGCCAGCCGCAAGCGACGCCTCCACTATTTGCACAGCCATGAGGACGTGTTAGCCGCCCATGGCGACAAGATCGTCCATCATCAGGCCATCGAAGAGGTTTTCAGCCGCGCCATGGGAAATTACGCCTACCAGATGCGCTCGAAGGACGAAGCAGCGCTGCGCGAGGCGGTCGCCTATATCCACGCGGAAAAGGTGTGAGGCGATGGACATCTCCTATCACAAGAGTTCCTCGGGCAAGCTCGGCCGCGACATGGAGTACAAGCGCTACGGCCACGCCGGCCGGCCGGTGGTGGTGTTCCCGACCTCGCAGGGACGGTTCTACCAGTTCGAGGATTCCGGCGGGGTGGCTGCACTGGCCGAGTTCATCGACACCGGCCGCATCCAGCTGTTCACGGTCGATGGCGTCGATTCGGAATCCTTCTTCGACAAGCATGCGGACGCCGCGCACCGCATCGCCCGCCACGAGGCCTATTTCCGCTATGTGCGCGAGGAGGCGCTGCCGGAATTCCTGTCGGCAGCCGAGCAAGCCAATGGCGGACGCAAGCTGAAGCCGCTGTTTTCGGGCTGTTCGATGGGCGGCTACCACTCGTCGAACTTCGTCTTCCGCTTTCCCGAACTGGCCAGCGGCGTCATTGCGCTCTCGGGCGTCTATTCGGCCCGCGACTTCTTCGGCAAGGCGTTGGAAGGCGACATCTTCTACAATTCGCCGCTCGACTATCTGCCCGGCATCGTCGACCCCAAGCTGCTTGCCCGCCTGAAGGCGTTGCGGCTGATCTTCTGCTGCGGGCAGGGCGCCTGGGAAGAGCGGATGCTGGTCGAAACACGCAAGCTGGAACAGATCCTGCGCGACAAATCCATTCCCGCCTGGGTCGATTATTGGGGCGGCGATGTCAGCCATGACTGGCCGTGGTGGCACAAGCAACTGGTCTATTTCTTCGGCCGCTGGCTGGATGAAGACCTGATGCACAGGCTGGACTGACGTGCGTTGATATTCAGCCGGCCTGCGAAAGACGGCTCGGCCTGAATCTCAACACACCTCGGGCGCGGACGAATGAGCACATCCGACTTGGCCGTGTCCAGTTCAGGATGCTGTGGCCCTCCATCGCCATTTGTCGCTGAAGGTGCGCGTGTTCGTCGATTTCCTTCCTGAACGGCTTGCGGCGGCGGCAAGCGGCTCGTAGAGCGCCGTCCAGAAAAATATGACTATTCTAATCATGTTTCTGTGGAAACACCGGAGCGGCTGTGGCATGGCGGTGGCGGCGATGGCGCCGCGTGGCGTCTTGTCCCGAACCGTTTCGAAGGACTTGAGTGATGGACCAACTGAGCGCGCAAACCCGTATCCGCGACGAGGCGATCAGGTCGGCGATGGACAGGCTGCGTGCCGAACACGGCGAATTCGAGATCGACACCGGCGTCGCCGACCGATGGGAGCTTCGCCTGCATTATGGGTCGCTGATCGCCACGCTCGAGGATGACGGCATGCTGATCCGTGTCGCGGCAATGGACGAAACCTGCCTGTCCTACATGAAGATGACGGTCGCCGGCCATGTCGCCGAACATCTTGGCACGGCCAGCGGGCTGCGCTGGCAAGGCGACGGCGTTGACGCCGGCACGCCGGTCTTCTTTCGCGAGATCATGGTGATGGCGTCGACGCGGATCTCGGCGCATATGCAGCGCCTGCGCTTCGCCGGCAAGGATCTCGGCCGGTTCACCCATGGCGGCCTGCACATGCGGTTGCTGTTGCCGCCGCATGGGCGACGGCCGGTCTGGCCGTCGATGGGTGCCGACGGGCTGCTTGTCTGGCCCTCGGGCGACGATGTCCTTACCGTGCGGGTCTACACGATCCGGGCGGTGGATGCCGCACACGGCTGGCTCGATGTCGATTTCGTCCTGCACCCTGGCCAGAACACGCCCGCCGCCACCTTCGCGCAAAACGCACGGACGGGAGACGTCATCGGTATGATCGGACCCGGCGGCGGCGACACCCCGGTGGCGCGGACCCTGCTTCTGCTCGGCGACGACACCGCATTGCCCGCCATGGCCAGGATCCTCGAGCATCTGCCGCCGTCAACCCGCGCCGAGGTACTCATCGAGGTCGATGGCCCGGATGACCGGATCGCGCTGGCGCAAGGGGAAAATATCGACATCACCTGGCTTTACCGGCATGGCCGTGAAGCCGGCACCGCCGGCCTGTTGCCGGCCGCCTTGCGGGAGCGCAGTCACATCGCGCTTGCCGACGGCCTTTATGTCTGGGCCGGATGCGAATTCGGCGATTTCCGGGAGATCCGCAAGATCGTGCGCAAGCAATGGAACCTGTCGCGCGACCAACACCTGGTCACGGCCTACTGGCGCCGGGACGCGCACAGCGAGGGCGACGGCGAGTAACCGTCGATCTCCTGTCGACGTTCGCTACCGCGCGAAGCGGCGGTCAGTCATGGCGGGCCAGAAACGCCTCGGTGACCGCGATGCAATCCTGCCTTTCCTCGACATGCGGCATGTGGCTCGAGAGTGGGAAGACATGGCCTTCGACCGTGGGAATGTGGTCGAGGAAGGGCTGGACACAGGCGGCCGTGGCTTCATCGAAAAGGCCGCGAAAGGCCAGTGTCGGCGCTTCGATCAGCGGCAGGCGGTCGATGATCGACCAGTCGCGCATGGTGCCAACAACGTGGAATTCATTGGGGCCGTTCATCGTGTGATAGACGGTGGGATCGGCGTCGATGGCGGCAAAGGTACGCGCCACCTCGACCGGCCAAGGCACGACGCGGCAGACGTGCCGGTCGTAGAACGCCTGCGTCGCCGCGAGGTAATCAGGATGGTCCGTCGTCCCGTCCGCTTCGTGGCGATCGAGCGCCTGTCTCACTGCTGCCGGCAGCTGCGCGCGCAGTTGCCCCGCGCCTTCGACCCACAGCTTCATCGAGGCGAGCGAGTTGGCGAGCACCAGTGCCTTGAGGCCCGCTGGCCGGCGCACCGCATGCTCGGCGCCGAGCATGCCGCCCCAGGATTGCCCGAGCAGGGCGTAACGCTGCTGGATGCCGAGATGGGCGAGCAGCGCATCCAGTTCGCCAAGGAAGAATTCGACCGTCCAGAAGTCGCCGCACTTGTGCGGCAGATGGGTGGATCGTCCGTTGCCGATCTGGTCGTAGTGGACCACCGCGCGGCCGAAGCCGGCAATGTCCTTGAAGCTGTCGACATAGTCGTGGGTGCAGCCGGGTCCACCATGGGCAACGACCAGCGGCAGCCTGCCCGACCCCAGGTCTCCCGTCACGCGGTACCAGGTCCTGTATGGCCCGTGGGCGCTGAACCCTTCCGATATTGCAAGGTCGTCCATCGTGTCCCTCCGCCTGGCTGGCTCATCGGCGGCCGCTCATCAACGGTCTCCGACGGTGTTCGCGGCAAAGGGTACAGAGGCGGACCGGCAAGCGACCAGCTAGCAATAACGTTAGTTTTGATGGCGCCGGCGGGACAGGTCCTGGTCCTGGCTGATCGGCCCGAGCAACCGGTAGTGGGCCGCCAAAGCGATGGCGTGGAAGCGGTTGCGGGCGCCGAGTTTGCGGCTGGCGGCGTTGAGATGCAGCGTCGCGGTCGGCACGCTGCGGCAGATTTCATGGGCGATCTGCTTGGCCGTCAACCCGCAAGCGGCGAGGCTCAGACACTGGCGTTCCCGTGACGTCAGGTGGAAATACTGACTTGTCCGGGTGCGCTGATCGAAACCGGCATAGACGCAATCGTGGAACAGGTGACCGAGGTCGCCAATGCCGGGCAGCATCCCTTGTGCCTCGGCTTCGAAATTCGGCTCCGGATCGAGGCGGATGGCGGTGAAGGTGGCGAGATCGCCGCCGTCGAAGCGGATCGGCACCGTCACGCCGCATGTCATCTTGGTGTCCAGCAGATAGCCTATCACCGGGTCATGCTTGCGTTGCAGAATGCGTCGCATGACCGGGCTCTGCGAGCCCTTATGCGACCACAGAAATGGTCGTGACACCGCGAGTGCCGCCTCCTGCACCGGATCGAGCTGATAGTAACCACCCTTGCACCACAGGTCCTGCATGTCGGACGGCACGTTGGCGAGGGCCATCAGCGAAGGCGTGATCAACTCGCCTTCATGACTGACCGGGACCGGCGTATAGTCATAAATCAGCGAGGTAAAACCTGCGGGCGCAAGCACGCGCATCGCCGCCGCCATCGCGGCGTCGATTCCCATGCCTGTGTGAAATTCGCTCTCGAAATCGCCGGACACGCCTTGCATGAGCAAAAGCTTACTCGCCAGCCAATGTTTGTCAAACAGGCATGTTCGTAAAATGCTCAACAAATGAGCACAGCACGATCACGGCTTGTTGTCCGCGACGCGTCTGGAGGGACAAAACTATCTTAATTCACAGCTATCCCGGCGGGTTTCGTGCGCCATACGCTGTGTACAATGGATCGCGGTCCGGCGTGTGCCACGGCGCACATCGTGGTTTGCAATCACCCACTTCCCCAGAGGAGCAAGACGATGCGGTCCCGGAATGTTTTTAGCGCAATGATGGCCGGTGTCGGCCTGGCTGGCCTGATGCTGATGGCGCCCGTGACAGGTGCGGCCGCGCAAGAAGGCAAGGCTGGCGGGACGCTGAAGCTTCTCGCCAACGCCGCTGCCGGCACGATCGATCCGCAAATCAACTACACGCTGCAATATTTCCAGATCAACTACGTCCTCTATGATGGGCTGGTGACCTTCCGCAAGACCGGCGACAAGACCGGTTTCGAGGTGGTGGCGGACCTGGCCGAGAGCTTGCCCAAGCCGGAAGACGGCGGCAAGAAATACGTCTTCAAGCTGCGCAAGGGCATCAAGTTCGCCGACGGATCGGACCTGACGACGGCCGATGTCGTGGCGTCGTTCCAGCGCATGTTCAAGATCAGCGGTCCCACGACGGGTACGCTCTACAATGGCATCGTCGGCGTCGACACATGTCTCAAGACGCCGGCGACCTGCAGGCTCGACGGCGGCGTCGTCGCCGATGAGGCGGCAAGCACCGTCACCTTCAATCTGGTGGCGCCCGATCCGGACTTCCTGCAGAAGATCTCGATCCCGCACGCCGCGATCCTGCCCGCCGAGGCGCCTCTCAAGGATTCGGGGACCGCGCCCATTCCCGGCACCGGGCCCTACATGATCGCCACCTACGATCCCAACAGCCTGCTCAAGATGGTGCGCAACCCGCATTTCAAGGAATGGAGCAAGGAGGCGCAGCCGGCAGGCTATCCCGACGAGATAGACTATGGCTTCGGTCTCACCGACGAGGCGGCGGTCACCGCCGTGGAGAATGGCCAGGCCGACTGGATGTTCGATCCGCCGCCGGCGGACCGGTTGGCGGAACTGGGCACGAAATACGCCAAGCAGGTGTCCGTGCATCCGCTGACGGCGATGTGGTATGCGCCGATGAATACCAATCTCGCGCCGTTCAACGACATCCGCGTGCGGCAGGCGGTCAACTACGCCATCGACCGGTCGGCCATCGTCAAGCTGTTCGGCGGCAGCAATCTGGCGCAGCCTTCCTGCCAGATCCTGCCGCCGGATTTCCCGTCCTACGCTCCTTATTGCCCGTTCACGGCCAATCCCGGCGAAAAGTGGTCGGCGCCTGACCTGGAGAAAGCCAAAGCGCTGGTCGCCGCCTCTGGCACGGCTGGACAGGAGGTGACGATCATCACCGAGGACACCGAAGTGTCGAAGTCGATCGGCGTGTATCTGCAGGATGTGCTGAACGGGCTGGGCTACAAGACCTCGATCAAGCCGATCTCGCAGAACATCCAGTTCACCTATATCCAGAACACCAACAACAAGGTGCAGATTTCCGTCTCGCAGTGGTTCCAGGACTATCCCGCGCCATCGGATTTCCTGCAGGTGCTGTTCAGCTGTGCCTCGTTCACACCCGGCTCGGACGCCTCGGTCAACATTTCCGGCTTCTGCGACAAGTCGATCGACCAGAAGATGGGCGAGGCTCAGACCGCCACGATCGCCGATCCTGCCAAGGGCGCGCAACTGTGGACCGCCGTCGACAAGGCGGTCACCGACGCAGCGCCGGTGGCCGTGCTGTTCACGCCGAAGCGCGTCGACCTGATCTCGCCGCGGCTGAAGAATTTCGTCTTCAGCCCGCAATTCTACTGGATCATGAGCCAGTCATGGGTCGAGTGACCGGGGGTTGAGTGATCAGGCCAAGTCCGATCCGCGGCGGAACGATGCGCAATCCTCCGCCGCGGTTGCTTTTCCCGCCGATCTGAAATTCATACCCATCATGGACAATTCGAGTGGTGGGCAAGCGCTGGTTCGGAGCCGCCGGGGCGCCGAGGGGCCATGGCGGACGGCGTGGCGCAAGCTCAGGGCCGACCGGGCTGCCATCATGGCGTTCGGCGTGCTGGTGCTGATCACCGCCGCTTCGCTGGCAGCCCCGCTTTATGCCCGCCATGTGGCGCAGAGCGATCCTTTCGCCACCAACCTCAATGGCGAGATCGTCATAGACGGCCAGATCCGGCAGGTGCTGGAGCCTTCGACCGAGGGCCTTGGCCTCGGATTCACGCCGCTTGGCCCGACCTGGGATTTCGGACCCTATATGCTGGGCGCCGACAATCAGGGTCGTGACGTCGCAGCGCGCCTGCTTTACGGCGGTCGCAATTCGCTGCTGATTGCCGGCGCCGCGGCGCTGATATGCCTTGGCCTGGCGACATTGCTCGGCGTCGTCTCCGGCTTTTTCGGCGGTCTTGTCGACACCTTGCTGTCGCGCATTCTCGACGTGCTATGGGCGTTTCCCATCTTCCTGCTGGCGATTTCGCTGTCGATCGTCCTGATCACGCAAAGCATCACCATCGGCCCGATCGAAATCCGCTCCGGCAGTCTCTGGCTGCCGACCTTCATCATCGGCATCGTCTATGTGCCTTACGTCGCCAGGCCCATCCGCGGTCATGTCCTGTCGTTGATGCAGGCCGAGTTCGTCACGGCCGCGATCGGCATTGGCGCGTCGCCGTGGCGTATCCTGCTCTATGATATCCTCCCCAATGTGATCACCCGGGTCATCGTTTTCGTGCCGCTCATCCTGGCGCTGAACATGATGACGGAATCCTCGCTTTCCTTCCTGTCCATCGGCGTGCAGCCGCCCGATGCGAGCTGGGGTACCATCATCCAGGACGGGCAGGGGCTTCTCTATTCACGCCCGATCGTCGCCCTGGCGCCGGGACTGGCGATCGTCATCACGGTGCTGGCGCTGAACATATTGGGCGATGGTGTGCGCGATGCGCTCGACCCGAAGTCGTCGATCAGGGTCGTCTGATGCTGACGGCGCTCATTTCCAGGCTCGGCCAAATGGTGCTGGTGATGTTCGGCATCAGCGTCGTCGCCTTCTTGATCTTTTTCGCTACCCCGGGCGCCGATCCGTCGGCGCGCATCGCTGGGCGCAACGCATCGCAGGAGACGCTGGTCCAAGTGCGGCACGATTTCGGCCTCGACAGGCCGCTGCCCGTACAATACGCGCTGATGATGAAGCGGCTGTTCATCAGCCGCGATCTCACCTCCTTCGTCAATCGCGGGCAGAAGGTCGTTCCAACGGTGCTCGAGGCGATCCCGATCACTCTGTCGCTGGTGCTTGGCGCCGCCGTCTTCTGGGTTCTCGGCGGGCTGATCGTCGGCGTTGTCGCCGGCGCGACGCGCGGCACGTGGCTCGACCGGACGCTGATGATCCTCAGCCTGATCGGCGTGTCGATACCGGTCTTCTGGCTGGGCGAGGTCGCCAATCTGGTCACGCAGAGCCGCTGGCATGACAGCTGGCTGTTCTCGTGGGTGCCGCCGCTCGGCTATATCCCCTTCACCGAGGATCCCTGGGGCTGGTTCAAGGCGCTTGTCATTCCCTGGTTCACGCTCGCCACGCTTTATATCGGACTTTACGGCCGCGTGCTGCGGGCCTCGATCATCGAGACCATGCAGGAGGATTTCATCCGCACCGCGCGCGCCAAGGGCATCGGCGAGCGGCGGGTGCTGCTGCATCACGGCTTAAGAACCTCGCTCGTCGCCTTCGTCACCATGTTCGGGCTCGATTTTGGCGCCTTGGTCGGCGGCGGCGCCTTGCTGACGGAGGTGGTGTTCGGCCTGCAAGGGGTCGGCAAGCTCACCTACGGGGCCTTGCAGACGCTCGATCTGCCGATGATCCTGGCGACGGTCATCTACGCCTCGTTCTTCGTGGTGATGGCCAATTTCATTGTCGACGTTGTCTTTGTCTTCATCGATCCGAGGGTTAGAGATGCCCACTGACAAGCCGCTGCTGGTCGTCGAGAATCTGTGCGTCTCGTTCCGCACCGAGGGCGGTGCGGTGCCTGCCGTCAGCGGCGTCTCGTTCTCGCTCGCGCAGCGCGAGATCCTAGGCGTCGTCGGTGAAAGCGGTTCGGGCAAGAGCCAGACCTTGCTCGCCATTCTGGGCTTGATCAGCAGTCCCAACGCCGTCGTCACCGGGTCGGTGCGTTTTCTCGGCCAGGAGTTGCTTGGGCTCAAGCGCCGGGCCCTCGACGCCATTCGCGGCCGGCAGATCGGGATGATCTTCCAGGATCCGATGACGGCGCTGACGCCGGTACATACGATCGGCGACCAGATCATCGAGCAGATCCGCGCGCATGAGCGGGTGTCGCGCGCCGCCGCGCGCAAGCGGGCGGTGGACTTGCTCGACGCGGTTGGATTGCCGAGCCCCGACAGCGCCGTCGACCGCTACCCCCACCAGCTGTCAGGCGGCATGCGTCAGCGCGCCGTGATCGCGATGGCGCTGTCATGCAATCCGGCATTGCTGATCGCCGATGAGCCGACGACGGCGCTCGACGTGACGGTGCAGGCGCAGATCCTGGAACTGATCGGCCGATTGCGCAATGAGTTCGGATCCGCCGTCATCCTGGTCACCCATGACCTCGGCGTGGTCGCCGAAGTCGCCGACCGCGTGCTGGTGATGTATGCCGGGCGCGTTGTCGAGGAGGGCGGCAAGGGGCAGCTTTTCCGCGAGCCGCTTCACCCCTACGCGTGGGGGCTTTTCGGGTCGATCCCGCCGATGCACGGTCCGCGGCCCGCACGGCTGACGGCCATTCCCGGCAGCCCGCCGAAACTGAGCCAGATGCCGCAGGGCTGCGCTTTCGGGCCGCGTTGCACATTCCGCCATGAAGCCTGTGCCGCCCAGCCTGCGCTCGGTGGAGCGGGCGGGCATCGGTCGGCTTGCTTTCTTCCGCAGGACGGCCGCCAGGATCTGCGCCGGACGCTGGCTGGCAGGGCCGTGCCGGCATGAGCGAAACCAGGCCGAAACCGCTGGTGCGGACCAGCGATCTGTCGAAACACTATCCGGTCGGGCGCCCGCCCTTTCAACGGCGGATCGTCCATGCCGTGGAGCAGATCTCGCTCGACATCTTCCCGGGCGAGACGCTTGGTATCGTCGGCGAGTCGGGCTGCGGAAAATCGACACTGGGGCGCTGCCTCGTCCGTCTCACGGAAATCACCTCCGGGTCACTGGAATTCGAAGGCCTCGATATCACCAGAGCCTCGCAGCGGCAGCTTCGGCCGATACGGCGCCAGATGCAGATGGTGTTTCAGGATCCCGCCGCTTCGCTCAACCCGCGCCGCCGCGTCGGCGACCTGCTGGCGGACCCTTTCCGCGTGCATGAAAGACTGTCGCGATCGGAAATGGCGGATCGCGTCGAGGAATTGCTGGTCCGCGTCGAACTGCTTCCCGAGCATGCCCAGCGTTTCCCGCATGAATTCTCGGGCGGACAGCGCCAGCGGATCGGCATCGCACGCGCCTTGGCGCTGCGGCCGCGGCTGATCGTTGCCGATGAGCCGGTGTCGGCGCTGGACGTGTCGATCCAGGCGCAGATCATCAACCTGCTTTGCGACCTGCGTGACGAATTCAACCTGACCTATGTGTTCATCGCCCACGACCTCTCGGTGGTCAGGCAGTTCTCGTCGCGGGTGGCGGTCATGTATATGGGTTCGATCGTCGAAACAGGGCCCGTCGACGCTGTCTTTTCAGCGCCGCGGCATCACTACACCATAGCGCTTCGCTCGGCGGTGCCGGTACCCGACGTCGACAACCGGCCAGGCCAGCGGATCATGCTCAAGGGTGATCTGCCGAGCCCGCTCGACCCGCCGTCAGGCTGCCGTTTCCATACGCGTTGCGTGGCGGCGACTTCGGTCTGCCGCCACGAGCGTCCGGTACTTTCGCTCGTCGACAAGAACCACTTCGTCGCCTGCCATCATCCGAGGGCGGGCTAGGCTCTCCGTCAGAAGCGGTAGCGCAGGCTGGCGAACAGCGAGCGGCCTTCGTCGCGGTAGCAATAGCCGGCGGAGCAGATGGTCTTCTGGCTGTCGAACAGGTTCTTGGCGTTGACCTGCAGCTTGACGCCTTCGAGCTTCGGATTGCGGTTGCCGAAATCATAGGAGAGCGAGGCGTCGACGAAGGCGCGGGCGCTGTTCTTGAACGTGTTGGTGTCGTCGCCATAGCTCGAACCGGCGAAGCGCACGCCCGTGCCGAGCCCCAGCCCTTCCAGCGTGCCGTTCTCGAACTGATAGTGGCCCCACAGCGACAAGATGTGGTTCGGCGTCGCTGATAGCTCCTTGCCATCGGTTCCTTCGGCGCCCTGCTCGATCCTCACGCGAAGATACGTATAGGAAGCGATGAAGCTGAAGCCATTGTCGAGCGAGGCACTGGCTTCCAGTTCGATACCGCGCGAATTCAGGTCGAGCTGGCGCTGCTTGTTGATGCCGGTCGAGGCATCGAAGACGACACCGTCCTTCTGGTCGATGTCGAACAGCGCGGCGCTGACGGTCGCATTGTAGTTCGGGATCTCGTATTTGACGCCGATCTCCTTCTGCGTCGCGATGGTCGGGCGGGCGACGCGGCCGACAGGGCTGGCAACGTCGTCATAGACGAAGCCGATGTTGGGTGAGAACGAGGTCGAATAGTTGACATAGGGCGTGATGCCCCATTCGGTCTGGTAGGACAGGCCGAGACGGCCTGAAAAGGCGCTGTCCTTCTGCTTCGACGTGCTGTCGTCGGCCGCTGTGGAGGTGGTGTCGACCCAGTCGTAGCGGCCGCTGGTGAACAGGGTGAAGTCGTTCCACTCCATCTGGTCGTGCAGGTAGACGCCGAGCTGGTTCATCTGCTGTCCGCCGGAGTGGGGAACCGGCATCGCCTTGATGTCATCGACAGAGATATAGGACAGGCCGCTGGCGGCATCATAGTCCGACCAGGCGTAGTCGATGCCGCCGACGGCGGTGTGCTTGACCGGTCCCGTGTCGAACTCGAACTGCGCCATGTTGTCGACGACGAAGTTCTTCATGGTCTCGGTGTAGTGGCCCCAGTAGCGCCTCAAGTCGGCGCCGTCCGGATAGTGGCCGCTGTACTCGATGTCGCTGTCGACGGCGTTGTAGCGCAGGTTCTGGCGCACCGTCAGCAGGTCGTTGAAACGATGCTCGAACTCGTAGCCGATGCGGCCCTGGCTCTGGGCAAAATCGTTCCAGGCCGGATCGCCCTCATAGAGGTTGGACAGCACGCCATAGCCTGAATTGTAGAAGGCCGCCGTGCCACCGGTGACCGATTTCGAATATTCCCCAAGAATGGTGAGCTTGGTGTCCTCGTCCGGCTTGAAGGTGACGGCCGGCGCCAGGTAGATCTTGTCGTCGGGATAGCCCGACAATTCGGTATCGCTTTTGCGGCCGAGGCTGGTGAAGCGATAGAGGATGCTGCCATCCTCGTTCACGGGTCCGGAAGCGTCAAGGGCTGCCTGAAACCGGTTGTGCTCGCCGGCAAGCAGTTCGATCTCGCGGAACGGCTCATCCTTGGGGCGCTTGGTGACGACATTGACGATGCCGCCCGGGCCGCTGACGCCGTAAAGCGACGATGCCGGGCCTTTCAGGATGGTGACGCCCTCGATGCCGTAGGGCTCGGTCCTGAACCAGGCCGAGGGGCCGTTGTACTGGCGCAGCCCGTCGCGGAACATGCCATTATAGAAGGCCTGGAAGCCGCGCAGGAAAAACGCGTCGTAGCGGGTGTCGAAGCCGAAGCTGTTGGGATTGGCGCTAGCCGTGTAGCCGAGCGTTTCGTTCAGCGTGCGCGGCTTCTGGTCTTCGATCTGCTTCTGCGTAACGACCGAAACGGCCTGCGGAATCCTGGCGAGCGGCGTGTCGGTCTTGGTGCCGATGCGGTCCTTCTTGGCGACGTAGCCATCCTGCTTCAGGATCTCGTTGCTCTGCGCGGTGACCTCGATCTTGCCGAGCATGGTGGCCGTTTCGCCGTCCTGGGCATGCGCGGCGCCGGACTGGCCGAGCATTGCCGCGCCGCCCAACAATGAGATCCCCTGGCGCCATGTCATCGGCCTTGTTCGCATCAACCCGTCTCCACCGTCTCATGCTTGATTGCGTTCCCGCGTTCTCAAATATGAGTATAGGAGTCAAGTATTTTTCTCCGCATCGGCCCAGGCTGTCATGGGCTGTTGCTGAGCGGCACTGCTAACGGATTCGACCGATCGGTTTTGAGTTTCTGGGGCGGCGGCTTTGACTAATGCCTGACGCTTCTCGCCACCAGGCGTGCGACGCTCGGGCCGACCAGCAGCACGATCAGAAATCGTGCCGATTGCAGCGACCATAGTCCGTCCTCAGCAAAAGGACGTCTTCCACGATTGCCCGAGCGACAGCAAGTGGGTGTCGAGTGATAGTTTCACGCGTTGGTGCCGAACAGTTGCTCGACCTCTCCGTCGCCCATGCGATCGAAATCGTCGGGGACGGAAAGCTGGCCGGCCATAAAACCGATCCGTCGTGCCTGCGCCGATGCAGGCTGGTCGATCGGCACGACTTTGACCAATGGTTTGCCCGCCTTGGCGATGATGAACGGCTCACCTTTGGCGGCCTGGTCAACGAGACGTGAAAGATTGGCCTTTGCATTGTGAATGTTCACGGTCTGCATCGCAGTTGGCTCCGTTGGCATGGCGCCGTCTGTCCTGGTCAGCCGGTCTTGCCGTCAACCAGGCCGAAGCCGCCGACTGGGTGGGTTTCGACCTGGAATTCAAAGCCGGCGATGAACGGCCGCGCCTTGGCGATCGTCGCCTGGACTTCCGGAAGCTGCAGCGACGTCTTATGGCTTTCGGCGTCGATCCACACTTCGGTCACCCAGATCGCATCGGCATCCGCGGGGTCGCGGGCGATGATGTAGCTCAGACAACCCGGCAGGGCGCCGGTGCTGGCGCGCAGAAGTTCGATGACCGCGTCACGCTGGCCGCGCGCCGCCCGCATCTTGCCGATCAGTCCGTACATTCCGTTGTCTCCCTTTGAGGTTTTCGACAAGAACATGCAGATCGCCAGTATGCAGATAGCCGCTCAAGGCATCAACTGGCCGCCATTCACCTCGATCACCTGGCCGGTGATGTAGCCGCTCAAAAGATCGGAAGAGAGGAACAGATAGGCGCCGACGCAGTCCTGCGCCGTGCCCGCACGCCCCTGCGGAATCGTGGCGATCATGCCTTTCATCTGCTCGTCGGTCGAATAGCGCTCGTGGAAAGGGGTGAGAATGGTGCCGGGCGCCACCGCGTTGACGCGGATGCCGAAGCCGATCAGCTCCTTGGCCATGCCGCGCGTCACATTGGAGACGAAGGCCTTGGCCGAGCCGTAAAGCCCGGCGCCGCCGCCGGCACCATTGCGCGCGGCGATCGACGAGGTGTTGACGATGAAGCCGCCCTGTTTCTTCAGCCATGGGATCGCCTTGCGCGAGGCGGTCAGCACCGAGCGCGCGTTGAGATCCATCACCGCGTCGTAATGCGCTTCGGTCTGCTCGGCATAGGGCACGCGGCCAAGCATGCCGCCGGCATTGTTGACCAGCCCGTCGAGGCGGCCGAAATACCGCGCGCTGTCCTCGACGACGCGTTCGACATCGGCGGCAACGGAGAAATCGCCCTGGACGAGAAACACCTCGCCGCCCTTGTCGGCGATCGCCAAGCCGACCTTTTCGGCGGCGTCGCGGCTCGAGTTATAATGCAGCGCCACCTTGCATTTCTGCGCGGCATAAGCCAGCGCGAGCGCCGCGCCGATGCCGGTCGACGCACCGGTGACCAGCACCGCCTTGCCGGCAAGATCGGGTATGCTGAGTGTGGTTGTGGCTGGCACGGTTCTTCCTCCGGGATGTCGGCCCGTCCTTCGTAGGCCCTTGCCGCCCCGGTGTTCAAGCCTCACGGGCGCAGATAGGCGTAGCCCTGGCCTTGCAGTTCGGCGAGTTTGACGACGCCGCCCTTGTCGGCGGCATGGAAACCGGCGAGCAGGTCGGCGAGCGTAATATCCATGCCTTGCATGGTGTTGGCGCAGGCATGGGATTCCAGCCCCTGCCGCACCAGACCGGCGAAGCGCCCGGAAATCGCTGCCGATATGCCTTTCGACTTGAAGGCCGCCAAGGCAGGACCGTGCACGACCAGCACGATGTCGACATCGCCGCCGGTACCATCATAGTGGTTCTTGATGTTGCCGAGCACGAAGTTGACCTTTTCGACGTCGCTCAAGTGATAGGCGACCTTCTGCCTGGCAGGCTCGATGGTGGCTGCCTGCCCCGACCCCAGGCCAAGAAGCGTTCCGGTTCCGGCAAGAACCGCGCGGAACATTTCGCGCCGGCGCATGGCATCCTCCTCGGCTTGGCGGCCCACCGCGAATTGCGTGGCCGCGGCCACAATACTAGCATAAATTGACGTTGCGTCCTGTCGATGCGGAGGAGAGATCACATGGCGTTCGGGGTGGGGGAATGGAAGACAATTGCCGGCGCCGGGTTTGGTGTGGCGCTGCTTGCCACGTTTGCCGGCTCGGCCTTCGCCGATGATGCGCTCAAGCTCGCCGAACTCAGTCCCGACGGCACTGACGCCTGTTTCGGCCGCGTCTATGACGCGGCGCACCTCAAGGCGCATCCGAAGCAGAAGGTGGGGCGGATCTTCTTCCTCTATGGTCATGATCCGGTGAGCCGTCCCAATGAGCAGCCCGCCGCAAGTTCCGACTCGTCCTATAACGGCTTCATCGCCACCACCGTGCGCGGCGCCAAGGCGCCGGAATGGGCCGGCGGCTGGTGCAATCACGAGTCCGAGGATGACACGTCCGGCCCGATCCGTTGCGGCATGGACTGCGACCGCACCATGGCCTCGCTGAAGCTCGACGAGAATGGCCGCCTGATTGTCACCGGTGTGTCCCCCGATCTTTATCTCGATGCGGGATCGGAAGACGAACTTGGCGAGGCTGAGTATGACAGGCAGGCGCTCGGCTCGGAGGACGACAATTTCCGCCTCGACCCGATGCCGGCCGCGACCTGCAAGGCGGAGTTCGCGCGCATCGATCCGATCGACCCGGCACTCGGTCCGCCGCTGCGCGAGCGGCTGAAGCCGGACCAGGCGTTCTGCTATGGCCGCGACTATGACGGATCGCACCTTGCCTCGCATCCCGACCAGCTGACGCAGTCGATCCGGGTTTTCCGCGGATCGGTCGAACTGGCGTCCTTTGCCTCGGGCGGCGACGCCGCCAACTGGCCAGACGGTGCCGATATTGCCGTTGCCGTCACCACACGGCGTAAATCGGCTGAGGTGACGCAGACCTATTCCTGCCAGGGCGAGGCCGACCAGTGGCGCTGCGCGGCGAGCTCGAAGATGAGCGATTTCTCCTGCGACATCGCGCGGAAAGAGATTTTCCTCAAGCGCGGCGCCGACGGCACGATGATGCTGGCCAATCCCAACAGCGCTCTCGCGATCGTCGACCTGTGTTCGAAGGCCGCCGACGGCAAGACCAAATCCGACGACAAGGTCTATCGGCTGCAGCCGATGCCGCAATCGGCCTGCGCGCCATGAGCCCGGACTTGTCTACATCGCCATGAAGGAATATATCTTTGCTATATCTCATCTGAGGATAGCATGATGGAAAAAGCAAAAGTGTTCTGGTCGGGGAGGTCACAAGCTGTACGCCTGCCCAAGGAATTCCGTTTCGAAACAGACGAGGTTTCGATCCGCCGTCACGGACAGACCGTTATCCTGGAACCGGTTGCGCAGGATTGGGCGTGGCTCGACCAAGTGATCGGACCACTTGATAACGATTTCGCCGAGGCAGCACTGGAACGTCAGGACGGCCAGGATAGACCCGCCTTGGATGACGTCTTCAAGTGATCTACCTGCTCGACACCAATGCCGTTATTGCGGTCATCAAGGGCGATGATGGTCTGCTGACACTACTCAAACAGCGCACGCCGCAGGATTTTGCCCTCTCGGCGATAGTGGTACACGAATTGTACTATGGTGCTGAAAAGAGCCAGCGAAGGCCCGAAAATTTGGCACGCATCGAAGCTCTGCAGTTCCCCGTCCTCGAATTTGACCGGGAAGACGCGAGACATGCCGGCGAGATTCGGGCAACGCTTGCGACGTTGGGAACTCCAATCGGTCCCTACGATGCGTTGATCGGCGGGCAGGCGCGCGCTCGGAACCTTACGCTGATGACCCGTAATGTCCGGGAATTCGAGCGGATCAAAAATCTTTCAATCGAGACCTGGTGAACCGCCTCAAGCGAACGGCACGGCCGTCGTGCCCTTCGGCAGCTTGGCCTCGTCGTCGGGCTCGACATGGATGGTGACGCGCACCGAGGGGATCTCGGCCTTCAGGGCGTCCTCGATGCGGTCGCAGATGACATGGCTGGCGCCGACCGACATGTCGGCATCGACGACCAGATGGAACTCGATGAAGGTGGCGCGGCCGGCGATGCGTGTCTTGAGGTCATGCACCTCGAGCGCGCCCTTGCAGTTGGCCGAGATGACGTCGCGGATGCGCATGTGCTCCTGCGTGTCGACGGCGCGGTCCATCAGGCCGTTCATCGACGAGCCGATGACATGCCAGCCCTGCCACAGGATGTTCAGCGCCACGAGGACGGCAAGCGCCGGATCGAGGATCTGCCAGCCGGTCAGGATCGCTCCGACGAGACCGCCGAAGACGCCGATCGAGGTCACCACGTCGGTCATGATGTGGTTGCCGTCGGCGACCAGCGCCGGTGACTTCTCGGCCCTGCCGGCACGGATCAGCGTCCAGGCCCAGAAAGCATTGATCACCGTGGCGACGCCGTTGACGGCAAGACCTTCCCAGGGCTGTTCGAGTGGCGCGGGACTCTGCCAGGACCGCCAGACCTCGTTGAGGATCAAAAGCGCGGCGAGCACGATCAGCACGCCCTCAAGCACCGCCGAGAAATACTCCGCCTTGTGATGGCCGAAGGGGTGATCCTGGTCGGCCGGCTTGTAGCTGACCTGGATCGCCCAGAAGGCGGCGACCGAGGCGATGACGTTGACGATCGATTCCAGCGCGTCCGAATAGAGCGCGACGGAGCCGGTGACGTACCAGGCGACGAGCTTCAGACCTAGCACGATTGCCGCAATGATGATCGACCAGAAGGCAAGGTTGGCGACCTTGCGCTTCGCGGCCGCCTTGGCCGCGATCGCCATTGTGTTCTCGGCTTCGGCCATGATTGTCAGGCGGCCTTTTCCTTGGCCTTGCGCGGCAGGTGGGCGACGATGTTCTCGATGATGCGCATGCCGGCATTGTGGCCGAGCGTCATGATCGATTCCGGGTGGAACTGCACCGCGGCGATCGGCTCCTTGCGGTGCTCGAAGGCCATGATGACGCCGTCCTCGGTCTCGGCCGTGACGATGAAGTCATCGGGCAACCGCACCGGGTCGGCAAAGATCGAGTGGTAGCGGCCGACGGTGACCTCCTTGGGCAGGCCGGAGAAGATGATGCCCGGCTTCGAGACGCGGATGCGCGACGGCTTGCCGTGCATCGGCACATGCAACTGCCTGAGCTCGCCGCCGTAGGCTTCGGCCAACGCCTGCAGGCCAAGGCAGACGCCGAAGATCGGCAGGTCGCGGGCGCGCGCTCGTCTGATGGTCGCGGCGCAATCGAAGTCCTTCGGCGTGCCGGGGCCGGGCGACAGCACGACGAGGTCGGGCTTCAGCCGGTCGAACACTTCCTCCGGCACCGGCGTGCGCACGGTCGAGACATTGGCTCCGGTCTGGCGGAAATAATTGGCCAGCGTGTGGACGAACGAATCCTCGTGGTCGACGAGCAGGATGTTGACGCCGTCGCCGACGCGCGCGGTGGTGCGCTCGGTACTGGCGGAATTGCCTGTCTTGGCGTCGCGGATGGCGGAGAGCATGGCGGATGCCTTCAGTTCGGTTTCGGCTTCTTCTTCCTCAGGAATGCTGTCGAAGAGCAATGTGGCGCCGGCGCGCACTTCGGCAATGCCGTCCTTGATGCGGATGGTGCGCAGGGTGAGGCCGGTGTTCATGTCGCCGTTGAAGTTGACCATGCCGATCGCGCCGCCATACCAGGCGCGCGGGCTCTTCTCGTTCTGTTCGATGAAGCGCATGGCCCACAGTTTCGGAGCGCCGGTAACGGTAACCGCCCAGGCATGAGACAGGAAGGCGTCGAAGGCATCCATGCCTTCGCGCAGCCGGCCTTCGATGTGGTCGACGGTGTGGATCAGGCGCGAATACATCTCGATCTGGCGGCGGCCGATGACGCGCACCGAACCCGGCTCGCAGACCCGCGACTTGTCGTTGCGATCGACGTCCGAGCACATGGTCAGCTCGGATTCGTCCTTCTTGGAGTTGAGCAGTTTCAGGATCTGCTCGGAGTCCGAAATGGCGTCGTCGCCGCGCTTGATGGTGCCCGAGATCGGGCAGGTCTCGACGCGGCGGCCGTTGACGCGCACGAACATTTCGGGCGAGGCGCCGATCAGATATTCGCCTTCGCCCAGATTGATGAAGAAGGAATAGGGCGAGGGGTTGATCGACTTCAGCTTGCGCGAAATCTCGGATGGCTGCGTCTCGCAGCGCTCATAGAACATCTGGCCGGGGACGACCTCGAACAGGTCGCCGCGCTTGAACGAATCCATCGCCTTGCGTACCAGATTGGCGTATTCGCCAGGTTCATGGTCGCCGCGCGGCGGGATGCGGTCAGGGCCCTTGAACGGCTCGGCGATTTCGTCGCGCGGCAACCCTTCCGTCGAAAACCCGTCGCCGGCATAGTCGTAGCGGTCGGTCCAGGCCTTGGCCGAATAATGGTCGACGACGAGGATCTCGTCGGGCAGGAACAGCACCAGGTCGCGCTGGCTTTGCTTGCGCTCGAGCTTGTAGTCGACCGGGTCGAACTGGAAGGCGAGGTCGTAGCCGAAGGCGCCATAGAGACCGAGATTGGCGTCTTCCTCGGTCTTGAACAGCGCGGTGATGGCGCGCAGGACAGTAAACACCGAAGGAACGCGGCTGCGCTCCTCCTCGGTGAACACACGGCCGGGTTTGGCGACGTCGAGGCGGATGAGCTTATTCGATGTCTCGGCGATTGTGACGTCGGCGAGGCCGCCCAGCGCCTTGCCGATGACCGGCAACAGCGCCTCGCCGCGGCGGTTCAGCGCCTCGATGCGCATGGCGCGGCCACGTGCCGAGATGACCAGCGGCGGGTCGATGATGGCGGTGTCCCAGCGCGTGTAGCGGCCGGGATATTCATAGTTCGAGGAAAACACGGCGCCCCGGCGCGAATTCAGGCCGTCGACGTAAGCGTCGATCGCGCCCGCATAGGGCCGGTCGTGGCGCTCGCGAGTGATGGTCACGCCACCCGCGGTCACGAAACTTTCCGCCCCGTTATCCAGAACCTTCATCGTCATTGCCGTCTCCATCAGCTTCTTTGGGGCAACGGACCCGGGAATGGCTTGGAAAAAACAAATGGCCGCCCGGACTTTCCGTTGCGGCCACCCTCTCTTTTCGCGCACGCGCGTTCGAACAGGCCGCTGTCAGCAGGCCCACCACCAAATGGTCTTGGTCGAACGCATATTCATGGCGAAATCCATAGCTGCGAAAGGGAGGATACGCAACTGGTTTGAAAAGCCTGTCCGGTGGCCGCCGCTTCTGCATCTCATGGCAGATCGCCAGAGCCGACAGTGCGGCCTAGATTGTTCATCCAAACAGCAGGAACATGGGAAAATACCAATGACCGAGCAGATCGAGCGCGCGCGCACGTTCCATTCCCTCCACGTCAAGGGAAACCCGATCGTTCTCTACAATGCATGGGATCCCGGCTCGGCCAAGATCGTCGAGAAAGCAGGAGCCAAGGCCATCGCCACCGGAAGCTGGCCGGTGGCGGCCGCCTTCGGATATGCCGATGGCGAGAAGATCCCGCTGGAACTGGCGATCGACAACATCAGGCGCATCGTCGGGTCGGTCGACCTGCCGGTGACGATGGACCTCGAGGGCGGCTACGGCGTCGCCCCGGACATCGTCGCCCGCACGGTGACGCTCGCCTTGCAGGCCGGGGCCATCGGCTTGAATTTCGAGGATCAGATCGTCGGCGGCACCGGCCTGCATGACATCACCGTGCAGGTGAAACGCATCGAGGCCGCGGCGGCCGCCGTCAGGCAATCGGGTATACCGGTTTTCCTCAACGCCCGGACCGACATCTTTCTCAAGGCGAAGCCGGATGCGCATGACAAGGCGCTGCTCGATCAGGCGATCGAACGGGCGCGGGCCTATGAAAAGGCCGGAGCGAACGGCTTTTTCGCGCCGGGCCTTGGCGATGAGGGCCTCATCGAGGCGCTCTGCAAGGCAATCGCGTTGCCGGTCAACATCATCGCGCTGGCGCATGTGCCGCCGCGCCAGCGGCTGGCCGAACTCGGCGTCGCCCGCATCAGCCACGGACCGGTGCCCTACCGGCAGATGGCGGAATGGCTGGAGGCGAAGGCGCGGCAGGCCATTTCTGGCTAGATCAATCTTCCAGCGTGCCCGACCTGGCGTCCGCGCTCTTCCTGTCGCCGACCAGCTTCAGCAGATCCTCGCCGGCGCGGATGATGCGGCGCGAGCGGCGGGTCAGGATGACGCCGCCCTGCGGCGCGAAGACTTCGGTGCGGCCATCGGCTTCGCCCGGCGCATGGACGATGGTGACCAGCCTTGCGCCTTTGGCGACGCGGTCGCCGGGCTTCACGTCGTAGAGCACCGCGCCTGCCCGGGGTGCGGGCATCATGTCGATGTTCTCCAGGGGCGCGACGGTGCCGGTGAAGGGACCGGGCGCGGACAGGGTGTTATCGGCGATCACGCCGCGCCCCACCAGCAGCCGGTAGAGCCCTTCGGCGTCGGCGGCGGCCAAGGCGCCGTCGACATCGAGGATGCCACGATATTCGACCGTGGTGGCGACGCGGCGGTCGAGCTTCGCCACATCGGCGGGAACGTTCTGGTAGGGCATGATCGCGGCGCCTTCGAAGGTGCCGTCGGTGTCCTCGCTCCACAGCACGACCGCATCGACGCCCATGGCGGCGGCGCAATCGGCCATCGCCGGCCACAGGCTGGTGTGGACGTAGAGATAGGCGAGGCCCTCGTCGTCGCAGTGCAGGTCGAGCACGATGTCATGGCCAAGCGACAACTGCACCAGCCGGCTCTTCAGCCGCTGGTCGACCGTGCCAAGTGCGGTGTCGTGCAAGAGGGCTGTGTCGGGCGCGGCCAGTAGCGGAAAGCCGCGGTTGAAATTGGTGCGGGTGCCCAGATGGAAGCGGCCCTGATGTTCGCCGAAATGATATTGCGCCCGGCCGACCGGGTTGGCCCAGGGCACGATGGTGAGGTTGCCCTTGATGCGGCCTTCGGCTTCGGCCTTGTTGAGCATCGGCATCAGCGCGTCGATGGCGACGACGCCCGGCAATTCGCCGGCATGGAGCGCTGCCTGCAGATAGGCGGATGGGGCGGCCTTGTCCGCACCCGCAAAGCGGAACAGCGGGAATTCGTAGGAAACACCTTCGCTTTCGCCGGCGATGCGCTCGATCGATTTCTGCATGACGTCCTCCATCAAGAGCGACAAGACATGCCCATTTGAAGGTGCCGATGTCGATTGGTCCAGACTGCCGCGCTATGGGCGCAAGCGGCTACTCCGCGGGAGCCTGGAGAGGGATGACGGGCGCGGGGCGATCCAGCGCCTGCGACAGCACAGCGACGGTGACCGCCAGCAGGGCAAGTGCCGCGCCGACCAGCGGCAAATTGGCATAGGAGACACCGGTGGAAAGGGCCACGCCGCCGATCCAGGCGCCGCTGGCATTACCGACATTGAAGGCGCCCTGGTTCAGCGTGGCGGCCAGGTTCGGCCCCTCGGAGGCCGCCTCGACGACGCGGATCTGCAGCGGCGGCACGACGACGAAGATGAGCAGACCCCAAAGGAAGACGATGCCGATGGCAACGCTGGCTATGGCGCCGAACTGCATGAAGCCGACAAACAGCAACGCCAGCAACAGCAGGGTGCCGATGACCGTCGGCATCAGTTTCCAGTCGGCCAGCCTGCCGCCGATGATGTTGCCGATGGTCATGCCGGCTCCGAACAGCAGCAGCACCCAGGTGAACGCGGAGGTGGACAGGCCGGATACGTCGGTCAAATAGGGTTTGATGTAGGTGAAGACGGCAAACAGGCTGGCCGAGGCCAGGGCGGCGATCAGCATCGCCAGCCAGACCTGCAGTTTGCCCAGCACGCGCAATTCGCCACGCAGGCCGCCGCCGCTCGGTTCAGTGACATCGGATGGCACCAGCCAGGCGATCGCCGCGACCGAGATCAGGCCGATGCCGACCACGGCCAGGAAGGTGGCGCGCCAGCCGAGGGCTTCGCCAAGCGCGGTGCCAGCCGGAACGCCAAGGATGTTGGCCAGCGTCAGTCCGGCGAACATGAGCGCGATGGCGCTGGCGCGCTTGTTGCGCGGCACCAGGCTGGCGGCAACGACCGAGCCGATGCCGAAGAAGGCGCCATGGCCGAAGGCAGTGAAGACGCGCGCGGCCATAAGCGTCCAGTAATTGGGCGAGATGGCGCAAAACAAATTGCCGACGACGAACAGCACGGCGAGGCCAACCAGCACCGGCTTGCGCGGCAAATGCGCGGTGGCCATGGCGACAATCGGGGCGCCGAAGACGACGCCTAACGCATAGCCGGTGACCAGCAGGCCCGCGGAAGGGATGGACACGCCGAGATCGGCGGCGACCTCCGGCAGCAGGCCCATGATGACGAATTCGGTGGTGCCGATGCAGAAGGACGCAATAGCAAGCGCAAGGATCGGCAAGGGCATGGGGCGTCCAGACTGAATCGGTTCAAAATTGAGACTGCGCGAAGGACGCCACCGTTCGCAAGCTGCATTGCTGCATTGCAGCAATGCAGAAAAGAAAGGGCTTTGAAATAGGTCGCCGCTGCTCTCAAACCAGCGGCTTCAGCTCCTGGGCAATGGTCGGCAGCAATTCCGAGACATTGGGATGGATGTGCACGGCGCGCGCGAGCGTGTCGACGGGCGCTTTGGCGTACATCAGGTCGAGCACGCAATGCACCGCCTCGTCGCCACCGGGGCCGAGCACCGAGCAGCCGAGGATCTGCCTGGTGTCGGCATCGACCAGGATCTTCATGAAGCCTTGCGTCTCGCCCTTTTCGATGGCGCGGCCGACGCGGGTCATCGGCCGCTGGCCGACGAGTGCGCGACGGCCGGATTTCCTCACCGCAGCCTCGGTCATGCCGCAGCGGCCGAGCGGCGGGTCGATGTAGAGCGCATAGGCTTCGATGCGATCGCTGACCTTACGCGGATCGTTGTCGAGCAGGTTGGCGGCGACAATCTCGTAGTCGTTGTAGGAGGTGTGGGTGAAGGCGCCCTTGCCGTTGCAGTCGCCCATCGCCCAGATGCCGGGCACGCTGGTGCGCAGCTGGTCGTCGACAATGACGAAGCCGCGCCGGTCGACCTCGACGCCGGCCTTTTCCAGGCCGAGGTCGTCGGTGTTGGGCGTCCGCCCCAGGGCCAGCAGCAAATGCGAGCCGACCGCCGGCGGTTTGCCGGCCGAGAAGGTCACGGCAATATCCCCGCCCTGTTTGGCGAAGCTGATGTCGTCGGCACCGACATGGACTGTGATGCCTTCGTTTTCGAGGATCGACAGGATGGCGGCCGAGACGTCCTCGTCCTCGCGGCCGGTCAGGCGGAGGCGCTTCTCGATGACGGTGACTTCCGAGCCGAAGCGGCGGAACATTTGCGCGAATTCGAGCGAGACATAGCTGCCGCCGACGACGATGAGATGGCGCGGCAGCACGTCGAGATCCATCATCGAGGAATTGGTCAAATAGTCGATGTCGTGGATGCCGGGCAGGTCGGGCACCGTGGCTCGGCCGCCGGTGTTGAGAAAGATTTTCTCGGCGGTCAGAAGGTCGTCGCCGACGCGGACCGTGTTGGCGGATTCGAACCGAGCATGGCCACGGTAGAGCGTGCATTTGTCCATGCCTGCGATCCAGGTCTCCAGATTGGTGCGGGCGTCGATCGTCACCTTGTCCTTGCGCGCCTTGATCCTGGCATAGTCGATGCCGACTGGGCCGCCGAGCGTGACGCCATAGTCGGCCGCACGCCGCGCCAAGTGCGCGGCATAGGCGCTGGCGACCATGGTCTTGGTCGGCATGCAGCCGGTGTTGACGCAAGTGCCGCCAACCAGCTTGCGTTCGATCAGCGCCACGCTCATGCCTGCCGCATTCAGCCGGCCGGCCAGCGAAGGGCCGGCCTGTCCGGCGCCGATGACGATGGCGTCGAAGGTTTTCGTTGTCATGCCACCGCCGCTACGATCAGCAAGCCGCCGAGGATCGCCACCGCGTCCTCGATGAAGGCGGCGGGCCGATCCTTGCCGAAGGCTGCCGCCAGCCGTCCGCGTGCTTCGGCGCCGCCCAGCGTGCCGATGACAGCGCCGATGGCGCCGGCGATCAGGCCGCCGATGGTGGCGCCGCCTGTCGCGCCGATCACCGCGCCAGCGAAGGCACCCAAAATGATGCGGGCGCCGAATTGCTGCGGCACTTTCCGGCTTGGCGTAGACGGCAATTGGTCGGTGACCAGCTCGACGATGGCCAGTATGGTGAAGATGCCGACGGCTGCCCAATGGCTCATGAAGCTCGCCCAGGTGCCAGCAACCGACAGCCAGCCGAGCCAAGCGCCCCAGGCAACCGCGGCCGGCGCGGTCATGGCGCGAAGACCGGCAATGATACCGATCAGAAGTGCGAGAATGTAAAGCATCGTCGATCCCCCTCGATCGCCGGGCCAGGACAGTCCGGCAAGAGCAGGCTAGCATAGGTCCGGCATTTGACCAGCGCATGACTGCGAAAAATCCGAATGGATTTGCGCTGGTGCTGCCGGGGCGCTGGCACTTCCCCGTTCACTGCAATTGTGCTTTGGCAGTGACGTCACATGGAGACATCGTCATGGCTGGAAGCGAGCGCGCAAGGATGGCGGCCGGCGAATGGTATACGTGCCTCGACGACGAACTGGAGGCTTTGCGGGCGATAGCGCGCGACGCGGTGTTCGAGCATAATTGCCTGCCGCCGCGTCAGCGCGGCAACCTCGGACCGGGCTTGAAGGTGCTGCTCGGCAAAGCCGGCGAGGGCGCCCGTATCGAGGCGCCGTTCCATTGCGCCTACGGTTTCAACATCTTTCTCGGCGACGGCGTCTTTCTCAATGCCGGCTGCACCATCCTCGATACGGCGAGCGTGCGCATCGGCAAGGGAACGCTGCTTGGTCCCAATGTTCAGATCTACTGCGCCGAGCATCACAAGGAGGCCAGCGGGCGGCAAGCCGGACTGGAGATCGCCAGGTCGGTCGAGATCGGCGCCAATGCCTGGATCGGCGGTAGTGCCGTCATCCTCGGCGGCGTCGGCATCGGTGACGGCGCGATCGTCGGTGCCGGTGCGGTGGTGACCCGCGACGTGGCCGCCAACACCACGATGGTCGGCAACCCCGCGCGGGCGGTCAAGCGGGATTGAGCAGGATTGAACAGATCAGCAGGAAAGTGCCATGCGCTCGTCCCTCTGATCGGGCCGCCTGGAGAATTCGCGCCGGTATTGCGCCGGCGATGTCTTGAGCCGCGCGGCGAAATGCTGGCGCAGCGAGGTGGCGCTGCCGAAGCCGGCCTCGAAGGCCACCATGTCCATCGACTTTTCCGTCGCCTCCAGCAGCCGCTGCGCCAGTTCTATCCGCTGACCGGTCAGCCATTCGCCGAAACTGGTGCCGATCGATTTCTGGAAGCGGCGGGTGAAGGTGCGCCTTGTCAGACCGGCGGCATCGGCGACGCTGTCCAGGCTGTGCCTCTCTCCGAGCGTCGCGCGAACCGCGTCGAGGGCTTGGGCGAAACGGTCGGCATCCGCGCTCCTCGCCACCGGATGCTCGATGAACTGTGCCTGCCCGCCCTGCCGATGCGGGGAAAGCACGATCTGACGGGCGAGCCGCAGGGCGGCTTCCGCGCCATAGCGGGCGCGCACGATGTGGAGACAGCAGTCGAGACCAGCGGCGACGCCGGCCGATGTCACGACATCGCCATTGTCGACATAAAGCACCGTGGCATCGACGGTGATGTCGGGGTGGAGTGTTTGCAACTGTTCGGAATAAGCCCAGTGCGTGGCGGCACGGCGGCCCGACAGCAACCCGGCTGCGGCGATGGCAAAGGTTCCGAGGCACAGCCCGACAATCAAAGCGCCGCGCCGGTGTGCCTGGCGCAGCGCCTCCATCAGCAGCGGCGACGCCGGCTCGCCGAGATGATGCCAGCTTGGGATAATGACGATGTCGGCGCCATCAAGCCCTTCGAGCCCATGTGGGGCGGCAACGGTCAAGCCAGCCTCGGTGTGGATCGGGCCGGCCTTGACCGCGCAGATGCGGAAGTCGAAGCGCGGCAGACCAAGCGCCGTCCTGTCCTCACCGAACACCAGGCACGGCACGGAAAGATGGAATGGGCTGATGCCGTCGAAGGCGAGGACGGCAATGATCGGGTCGGTCATGGGTGCCTCCAGCGAGTGAGCGTGGATTGTCCCAATTCTTTCGGATGATGTAAATCGGGCCACTTTTAGCGGCCCGGCGGTCCGCCTATTTTCGGCCCATCGCATTCAAGCAGGAAAGGAAAACACAATGTCTGACCCAGCCAACACCACGCCACGACGGGCGCTGATCGTCGTGGATGTGCAGAACGACTATGACGGCGGCAATCTCGCCATCCAGCATCCGCCATTCCGCGACAGCGTCGTCAATGTGGCGCGGGCGATGGATGCGGCGGCAGCGGCCGGCATCAAGGTGGTGGTCATCAAGCAGATGGCGCCGGAGACATCGCCGATCTTCGCCAAGGGCAGCCATGGCGGCGAACTGCATCCCGAGATCGCCAGGCGCGAGCGCGACCACTATGTCGAAAAGAACCTGCCCAGCGCCTTCACCGGCACCGATCTCGAGGACTGGTTGCGTGCCAACGCCATCGATACGATCACGGTGGTCGGCTACATGACGCACAATTGCGACCTGTCGACCATCATACACGCCGTGCATATGGGCTTTGCCGTCGAGTTCCTGTCCGACGCCACCGGCTCGGTGCCTTACGCCAACAGCGCCGGCTACGCCTCGGCCGAAGAGATCCACCGCGTGGTCACGATCATCCTGCAGTCGCGCTTCGCCGCCGTGCTCAAGACCGCCGAATGGGTCGAGTGCCTGAAGACCGGCGCTCTGCCGGAACGCGATACCATCTTCGGCTCCAACCAGCGGGCGCTGTCGCGCAGTGCTGCTTAGGACTGTCCGAAAAGAGAAAAGGGCGCCGCATCGCTGCGGCGCCCTTTTTGTCGAAACTGCAAAATCTCAGAACAGGCCTTCGATCTGACCCATTTCGTTGAGGAAGATCTTCTCCGAGGACGGCGCCCTGGGTAGCCCTGGCATGGTCATGACCTCGCCACAGATGATGACGACGAAGCCGGCACCAGCCGAAAGCCTGACTTCGCGCACCGGAACGGTGTGGCCGGTCGGCGCGCCGCGCAAATTCGGGTCGGTCGAGAACGAATACTGGGTCTTGGCCATGCAGACTGGGAGGTGGCCGTAGCCGGCCTGCTCCCAGGCGTGCAACTGGTCGCGCACCGACTTGTCGGCAATCGCCTCCGAGCCGCGATAGATGCGCTGGACGATGGTGTTGATCTTCTCGAACAGCGGCATGGCATCGGGATAGAGCGGCGCGAACTGCGAGGCGCCGGATTCGGCCAGCGCCACCACCTTGTTGGCGAGGTCCTCGATGCCGGCCGAGCCATGGGCCCAGTGCTTGCACAGGATGGCTTCCTCACCCATCGAAGCGACATAGTCCTTCATCGCCTGGATCTCGGCGTCGGTATCGGAATAGAAATGGTTGATGGCCACCACCGCCGGCACGCCGAACTGGCGGATGTTCTCGATGTGGCGGCCAAGGTTGGCGCAGCCCTTCTTCACCGCTTCGACGTTTTCCTTGCCGAGGTCTTCCTTCTTGACGCCGCCATTCATCTTCATGGCGCGCACGGTGGCGACGATGACGGCGGCCGCTGGCTTCAGCCCAGCCTTGCGGCACTTGATGTCGAAGAACTTTTCCGCACCGAGATCGGCGCCGAAGCCGGCTTCGGTGACGACATAGTCGGCAAGCTTGAGCGCCGTCGTGGTGGCGACGACCGAGTTACAGCCATGCGCGATGTTGGCGAACGGGCCGCCATGCACGAAGGCCGGGTTGTTCTCCAGCGTCTGCACCAGGTTCGGCTGCATGGCGTCCTTCAGCAGTACGGCCATGGCGCCGTCTGCCTTGAGGTCGCGGGCATAGACCGCAGACTTGTCGCGACGGTAGGCGACGATGATGTCGCCGAGGCGCCTTTCCAGGTCCTTCAGATCGGTGGCCAGGCACAGGATGGCCATGACTTCCGAGGCGACGGTGATGTCGAAGCCGCCCTCGCGCGGAAAGCCGTTGGCGACGCCGCCGAGCGAGCAGATGATTTCGCGCAGCGCACGGTCGTTCATGTCCATGACGCGGCGCCAGACCACGCGGCGGTTGTCGATACCGAGCTCATTACCCCAGTAGATGTGGTTGTCGATCAGCGCCGACAAAAGGTTATGCGCGGTGGTGATGGCGTGGAAGTCGCCGGTGAAGTGGAGGTTCATGTCCTCCATCGGCACGACCTGCGCGTAGCCGCCGCCGGCAGCACCGCCCTTGACGCCGAAGTTCGGGCCGAGCGAGGCCTCGCGGATGCAGACGATCGCCTTCTTGCCGATGCGGTTCAGGCCGTCGCCGAGGCCGACCGTGGTCGTCGTCTTGCCTTCGCCGGCCGGCGTCGGGTTGATGGCGGTGACGAGGATCAGCTTGCCGTCCTTGTTGCCCTTCACCGACTTGATGAACTCGGCGGAGATCTTGGCCTTGTCGTGGCCATAGGGCAGCAGATGCTCGGTCGGGATGCCGATCTTCTGGCCGATCTCCTGGATCTGCTTTTTCCTGGCGCCGCGCGCGATCTCGATGTCGGACTTCACTTCGGCCATGACGGCTTTCCTCTGGATTGGACGGTGGAGGGGACGGGTTTGATGTCACTCGCAAGCAGGTTGGAACCGGGCGCGGGCATGTTCTAACCCTGTCGCTGCCGCGGCGTCAACTTGTATGCAACTAAGTTTCCTATAGAGAAAATTCCTCTGCGGACCGGCCGACCTGTCATCGGTTCTTCCTAGCTCCGTTGCCGCGCCGTATAGAAGCCAGAGGACGCGTCGTTCCGCCGTCTCAAAACAGCCGCACAATGCACGGAATGCGACAGAGGCGACGGCGCAAATTCGCCATCGCGTGGTGCCCAATGGAACAGCGTTACTGAGTCAGCACGTTGCTGATTTCGACCATGTTGGAGCGCACCCTGAGCACGTAGAAGCCCATTGTCGTCAGGTGCGTCGGCAGGATCCAGCCGTCCTCGCGGCCGTTGGCGATGATGAAGGGCTGGATGCGCAGCGCCGAGACGAACTGCGAGTCCATCGTGTCCCACAGGTTCTGCAGATGCTTTTCCTTGATGACGTCGTCGAAGTCCGCCTGGGCGCCCTTCATCAGGCCGTAATAGCCGTAGAGCTGGCCATAGGCGAACCAGAAGCGGTCGTCGGCGCGGAAATCGAACCAGCCATTGTTGTGGTTTTCAGCTCGTTCCTTGAGGATCGCCGAGGTCGAGCCGATGTCGGACGAGATACGGTCGATATATTGTTTCAAATTGTCGGCGCGGGCGTCGAACGTCGCCTGGCAGGTGGCAAGGCGAGCGTTGAAGGAACGCAGCATGCGGACGGCATCGCGATAGTAGCTTGGCGTCGGCGTCTTGGGGCCGAACGGGTTCAGGCCGAAATACCAGGTCTCCTCGTCGAACTGCAGATTGCCGCGGGCATTCTGCAGATCGCTGTCGATCTGCGAGGTGGTGCGCACACGGCCGAGATTGTCGGCGAGTTCGGTCGCGGTGCGCCGCACTGCCTGGTTGATGCCGCGCTGGAACGAGGCCTTGTTATCCATCCACGGCGTGTTGTCCCAGTCGATGCCGAACAGGCCGAGCTTGTAGAGGATCATCGACGAGATCCAGGCATTCTGGTTGACGTTGAAATCGGTCAGGTCGGCCGCCACCTGGGCGATGCCGGAGTTGCCGCAGGTCTTGGCCGTGTCGGTGCCGGAGCCCGCAGAGAGCTGTTCGCCGGCGGAGACGTTACGTTTCTCGAAAGTGTATGTGTCGGGGTAGTTCGGGTTGAAATTGTTCCACCACTGGGTGGCGTAGAAGAAATTGGCGTAGAGGCCGATCAGCACCAGCAAAGCCAGGCCGAGCGCCGCCTTGAGGATCCAGCCGCGCTGCGTGTACCAGCGCCCGGCCCACAGGAACGGCCACAGGATCGCGCCGATCACAAGCCCAATGCCGCGGCCGATCCACTGGAAAATCCGGGTGAAGAAGTTCACGATCGGATCGAGCATGGCAATGTCATCCCCTCAAAGCACGATGCCAAAAAGTTGCAGACTTTTTGGATAACATCATGCGCCAAAACAGTAAGTTAGAACGAAGTGACGGTTCATTTCGTTCTAGTCAGTCAGACCGTAAAGGCGTGTGCGAAACGCCACCTTGTCCTTCAAATATGTGGTTTTGAGAACGTCCACAACATGCGATCGCCAGGCGTCGCTGAAGCCGTCATAGTCCTTGTAGAAGCCCTGCTTGTTGAAGATGTAGCGCGAGACGAAGTCCGACGGCACGAAATCCGAGATCAGCCGGTTGGTCAGCCAGGCGTCGGGATGATCGGGCTTGGCGCGGATCACCAGGAAGCGCTGCTGCGGGAAGACATCCTCGATCTTGAGGTGGCCGAGCTGGGCGATCTCGCGCTTGGCGGCGTTGAGAAAGGGAAAGTTGCCGTCTTTGGTGATCATGTCGGCATGGCTCTGGATCCAGGTCTGCAGCCAGACCTTGTCGACGTCGGTCAGGTTGCGGTTCGGGTCGGCGTCCCGGATCAGCGCGCGCACCACCATCTCGGCGCGATGCTCGAGATAACCCGATGTCTCGACCCAGGAGGCGCGCGGCAGCTCGATGCGCCCGGTGGTGGCGAGGAATTTGAACACCTTGTCGGCATCGCTGATCGAGATATAGCTCACTTGCCACGGTCGCGAACGGCGGAAACCGGGAGCCGCCGGATCGCTGATCACGGTCGTCATATCAGGGTCGACGAACACGTAGAGGCCGCCGAAATGGCTGGTCCAGTAGGCGTTGTGGCGGAAGATCACCTGGTCGGGCACCAGCGCGTTCTCGCGGATGTCGCCGCAGATCTTGGCGAGCTCTACCATGCGGGTCAGCATGGCGTTGTCGCGCCAGGCGTCGGGCTCCTGCTTCAGCCGGTCGACGAGCTTGCCGAGTTCGGCGGCCTTGCCCAGCACATTCTCGGCCGACAGCACCTTGAACTCGACCTGGCTGATCGACAGCAGATCCTCGATGTCGTTGACCTTGGGAATGGAATCCTCGATCTCGCCGTAGATCACGTCCTTGATGGTCAGCGCGTCGATGGCGCGCTGGTTCTTGGACATGAACTCGAACATCAGCTGCGAGGTGTTGGAGAAGGCCGTGTGCACCACCGGCAGGTCGATCTGCGACGGCGTCAGGATGATGAAGCGGCGGTTGACCTCGTTGGGATCGAGATAATCGTAGTCGCCGCATTCCTCGGCCACTTCGGGCGAGAAGCCGGTGCGGTCGATCTGAAAGCTTTTCAGCTTGGTGGGGTTCAGGCCGAACGCGGCGAGCGCCTTGTTGTAGCGCTGGATCAGGTGCGACTCGTCGACCGTCAGCAGCCGGCCATAAATCAGCTCATTGTCGCGCAAAAGGTCGGGTTTCTTGATCATCTTCCCTTCTCCCCGTTTACGGGGAGAAGGTGCCCGAAGGGCGGATGAGGGGCGGCGCAAACGCTCATCATCTTTCCTCTGGCGTGGCTGACGGCAGAAATTTCGCGTCGATACCGATCATTTTTTCATCCAACCGACCGTCCAGGGCTGCAACAATCGTCTCCAGCACGCTCCTGCGGTCAGTGAGGACATCAGCGTTCCAGACCCTCAACACCGACCAGCCATTCCTGTTCATGGTTTCGTCCCTGTATCGATCATGAGATCGATTTGCGTGCTGGCTTCCATCGACTTCCACAACAAGATTGGTTTCTCGGCAGGCGAAATCGGCGAAGTAGGGTCCGATCGGCAGTTGGCGAATAAATTTGTGACCATTCAATCGTCGCCCACGCAGTTCGTGCCACAGCCATTCCTCGGCATCATGCTCGACTTTTCGGAGCTGACGGGCTCTTGCTACCTTTGGCTCATTACTGCCTCGCATAGCGCTGCCCCTCATCCGCCCTTCGGGCACCTTCTCCCCGTGAACGGGGAGAAGGAAGAGGCGTCAAGCTCACGCATTCCAAAGCCCCTTCTTCTTCATCTCTTCCATCTCCCGCGCAGCCCGTTCGCGCAGGCGCGCGTCGCGCAGCAGCTTTTCCACGGCGGAGTCGTCGGACTTGTCGGAATAGCGGAACTCAGAGTCGGCGTAGCGGTTGATTTCCTGCATGACCATGTCCATCGAGAACGGACCGCGCAGTTCCTCGATCATCGTTTTCTTCTCGTCGTAGCCCTTGTGCATGAAGACTTCCGGCTTCTCGAACCAGTCGTCGGGCAGCTCGATGTCCATGGCGCGCATCTTGATGGCATCGGTGACGTTCTTGATGGCGCGGCCGGTGAAGCGCGGTTCGGCATCCTTGATCAGGTGCAGATAGGTGCCGATGTCGGCCATCGATTTCGGCGCGCCGTTCTCCTTCATGTAGCGTTCGTAGACCTTCATCAGCCCGTCTTCCCGCGGCTTCTCGTGCTCCTCATAGGCCTCGGTCACGGCGCGCTGGATTTCCTGCGCGGCGTAGAGCTTATGGTCGCCGAGCGGGATCTTGTGGTTCTTGCCGGCAAGCAGCACGAAGATGTCGATGTAGTCGTCGCGGCTCTGCGGTCCGTCGACCAGCCAGCGGGCGCCGGCGCGCTGGCGCAGCGCGTCGTCGACGTTCTCGGGATAGTTGGAGAACATGCCGAACGAGCAGTTGCCCCGCACCACGGTGGCGGCGCCCGCGAAGGCGTCCATCAAAACGCCGGTTATCTCCTGCTGGCCGGCCGAGGCGCGGTCGTCGGAGCGGCGCGCCGCCACCTGGTCGATGTCGTCGATGGTGCCGAAGCCGATGACGCGCGGGTTCAAGACATTGTTGATGAACTGGCGGCAGTTCTGGCCGGATTTGCCCTGATAGGACGAGATCTGGTCAACGCCGAAATTCTCATAGGCGAAGGGATAGCCGGCGACCTGGCAATAGCCGTTGACGAGGCCGGCGATCATCTGGATCAGCGTCGTCTTGCCGGTGCCGGGCGCGCCGTCGCCGATGAAGGTGAACAGGAAGCCGCCGAGCTCGACGAACGGGTTCATCTCGCGCTCGAAGTCGTAGGCCATCAGCATCTTGGCGAGCTTGACCGACTGGTACTTGGCAATGTGGTTGCCGACGACCTCCTCCGGCTTCTTGAAGGTCATCACCAGCGGCTTGGAGCGCTTGCCCGGCGCGACGTCGAAACCATCGAGGGTGAAGTCGTCGGCATCGATACGGATATGGGCGTTCTCGAACGGGCCGATGCCGTCGAAGCGGCCCTTGCGCGCCAGAAGCCCGTCGATGGCGACGCGGGCAAAGGCGCGCGCCCGGGTCATCAAGTCGGCGTCGTCGGACGATCCTGAGATCGCCTTGTCGAGGCCAGCGAGGATCGACTTCACCGCATCCTGCGGCGTGTCGAACAGGAAGTCGGGCTCGGGGATATCGTTGGGCGCCTCGCCGTCGCTGTCGATCAGCTGGAACAGATAGGAGGCGAGGCTGAAGGCGGAGATGTAAGCCGAGGCCGACAGAAGCTTCTTGAAGGTGGACGCCTCGTCGCCTTCGAGCGGGGCGCGGGTGTTCTTGGCCTGCAGGCTTTCGAGGTCCGAGCCTTCGGCGAAAACATCAGATATTGCGAGCGCGATCGCCGTGCCGCGCCGGGCGCGGAACAGGAGCGTGTGCTGCGGGATGGTCAGCAACTGGTCGTCGGGATGGACGGCGCCGACGGTCTTGGCTAGCTCGACTTCGCGCGTGCGGCGCACCGAACCGACCGAGACGGTCGAGACGAAGCGGCGGTTGGTGCCGGCAAGTGCCGTGCCCGATTCGCGTGACGGATCCTCCAGCACGACGATGCGGGTGATGAAGCTTTGCGCGGTTGCGCGGTGCTTTTCGATCGCAGCTTCCGGTATGGTGGTCAGGCCGGTATCCATGAAGGTTGCTCCGTGGTGTGACGGTCAGACGTCTGAGATGACCTGCCCGTTGGACAGGATGTGAACCTTGTAGCCGGCAAAAATCTTCTGCGCCTCGCCGACGGCATAGAGCGCCTGATAGGCCTCGTGCGGGATCAGCGCGTGGTTTTCGTAGCTCGACACGCCCTGGCGGGCGGCTTCCAGATCGTCGGTGTTGATGAAGAATTCCTGCGTTGTCTTCTCGCTTGAAAACAGCCCCTTGCGGCCCGGCTTCTCAGCCTTGGAATAGACCTCCTGGATGGTCCAGGTGAGCAGCCAGGCATTTTCGGGCTTGCGCACCTTGGCGAGCACCTCGGTCACCGTCGAATTGTTGTCGGTAATGCCAGCCGAATAGAATGGTCCGAGCACGACGCGGCGCAGCTGCTTGGGATGCAGCGGCTCGAAATCCTTGTCGAGGTTGACCGCGATGGTCGCCGGCGACAGGGTATAGGCGGAGTTCTTCTCGGTGAAATCGTCGAAACGGTGGGCGAGCTCGGGATTGAGCAGGCCGTCGACCGGCAGCGGAATGTCGATCGTCTCGTTCAGTTTGCCGTTTCTGTCGACAAGCTGTCGGACCATGTCTTCGGAAGAATCCTCCACCGTCACCATGTAGACCAGAGGCAGGTTGGCGCTGCCGTCGAACGTCGCCCAGTGGACGAGATAGTAGGGACGCCCCGTCTTCGGGTTGACCGAGACCTTGGCCGTTTGCGCCAGGGTGAACGGGCCGAACGTGTTTTCGCTCTTCACGTCCTCGAGATAGAGCCTCTCGGCCATCGACTTCTGCAGCGCCTCGGGGAATTCCTTGTGGCGCAGGATGAAGTCGGCCATCTCCTCGCGCAACTCGCCGGCCAGCGGAATGTTGGCCAGCCGCGCATCGGCCTGGCGGCGGTCATTTTCCAGTTCGAGCAGGTTCTGGAAGACCGGGAAGCCGCTTTCGGCCCGCGAAATGCGGAACGTGTCCATGAAGCCCAGCCGGTTGCGCCAGCAGGCGAATGACTTGTCGAGCCGGGCGATGTATTCGGCGACGATCTTGGCGACGATGCCATGCCGGTACAGCGGCGAGCGATCGTCGCGCATGAACACTTCAAGGCCACTGAGCGCGGCCGTGATGGCGGAGAAATACCGTGCCGCCGCTTCGTTTTCGCGGGTCATGCTTGTGTGCTCGCGGGCAGTCCTGTCACTCCTAAGACTGCACGTAGTTCGCCGAATTGTGCTTCTTCAGCACCTCGTCGAAGCGGCGGGCAAAGGCATCGTCGGCCAGCTTCTTGCGGCGCTGGATGTCGGCAGTGGCGACCATGTTCTTCTCGTGCATCTCGAGCAGGTCGCCGATGTGCTTTTGCGAGGCGGCACCGATGCCGGCCATGGTTTCCTCGGCGGTGTTGTCGACCTGGCTGCCCAGCGTGTTGATCTTGTGGGCGACGTCCTGCTGGGCGGCGGTCTTCAGCGAATCTTCGAGCGCCTTGTAGAGGACGATGCGTTGCTCGGTGTCGATGGTCAGCTTGTTGATCAGCGTCGACTGCGCGGCGATCTGGTTGTTGAGCGAATCGACGAAGGTCTGGAACATCGAGGTGTAGCGCTCGAGCGTCTGGCTCTCGGCCAGCAGCTCCTGTTCCTTGGCCTGCTTTTCATTGTATTCCGTCGCCAGCTTGGAGCGCTCGCCTTCGAGCTGCGTGCGCTCCTTCTGGCTGGTCGAAGCGGCGATCTTGTTTTCGATGTCGAGCAGCATCGGGTTGAGTTCCTCGATGCGCTTCTGCACGGCTTCGAGGTTGGTCATGGTGGTCTTACGGCGCTCGATGACCTGTGACAGGCTGGTCTCGGAGGTCTTGTAGCGCTGGTCGAGGACCCCTTTCTGCGCCTTCAGGATGCCGACGATGGTGTCGGACTTGACCAGCAGTTCCTGCAGATTGCCGGCCAGCGACATGTTGCGGACGCGGTCGGTGCGCATGCGCTGCTTGCTCTGGCTGGAGAAGACGCCGATGAATTTTTCCCAGCCGGTGTAGTTCTTCATGCTCTCGAACTCGGCGCCGAAGACGTTGGTGGCGTCCTCCAGCCCGATGATCAGGTCGGCGATGTTGCCTTCCATCACCTTCTGCTGCTTCAGCACATCCTCGATGCGGGCGTTCTCGATGTCGAAATTGGCGTCGCCGATCTTCTTGTCGGCGGTGGCGAGCGTATCAAGCACGGTGCCGGACTGCTCGATCTTGGTGCGCATGTCCTGCACGACCTGCTTGGTCTTGGCAATTTCGGCGTCGAAATTCTGCAATGTCGCCATTGGGGCCTCCCGCTTCGGCATCACGTCGCTGGTCGCGAACAGCGGCGAATATATGTGGGGCATCCGGGGATTGAAAGACGCAAGACAAGACCCGCCCCGAAAACAAAATATTCGGTCACGGTCTTGAAAGGCAATGGAGGCGCAGGGCAATCGGGTGAGTTAACGCGTGACAAGGGGTTTGGGAGCTGAATCTGTCGAGAGCATCTGATTCTTTGGAGGATGCACTGGATGGACGATGTGGCTTGCGATGCCGGTGCGTTGGCGGAAACGGTTGTTTTTCTGAGTCATTTCAAGGATCTGCCTGATGGTCGGCAGAGTGCGAAGGTAAGATATCCGCTGGATGAGGTGCTGCTGCTGTGTCTTGTGGCGGTGATCGCCGGGGCGGAAACCATCACCGACATCGCCCGCTTTGGTGACAGGAAGCTTGATCTCTTGCGC
>NZ_JAMYLA010000031.1:0-80952 GCF_040317725.1 Mesorhizobium sp. M1396
GCGGCGATCCGATCAACGGCTCGTCCTTCAAGGACATTCTGAAGCTGTTCGAGCAGGACGACGAAACCGACGCCGTGGTGATGATTGGCGAGATCGGCGGACCGCAGGAAGCGGAAGCAGCGATCTGGGCGCGCGACAACATGCGCAAGCCGCTGATCGCCTACATCGCCGGGCTCTCCGCGCCGAAAGGCCGGCGCATGGGCCATGCCGGCGCCATCATCTCGGCCTTCGGCGAATCGGCGCAGGAAAAGGTCGAAATCCTGAAAGAGGCCGGCGTCGCCATCGTGCCGACGCCATCGTCCTTCGGCGAGGTCGTGGCCGATACCCTGGCCCGGAAGAAGAAGGCGGCGTGATTTGAGGGCTTCGCCCCAGATTGCGGCGCGCATCATTCATCCGAGCTCAGCCAAATCGCATCTGTTTGTGAAATTGATTTCACAGTCACAAGAAGCCCGCTGCGTTCGCAGCGGGCTTTTTTTTCGATTTAGGCTAGTGCCTATCGCTTGGTGTTCGAATTCGTTTGAGCGTTCGAAACACTTTTAACGACGAAAGGCCCCCTCAATTCCTGCGGACGCTGACTCAACGATTTTGCAGCTTGGCTGAGGCTTTTCTCAATCTGCATCGAATACTTGTGGTTCGACGTACTCACAGCATGCGCTCCATGAGATTCCTTTGCCATGTTTCAATCCTCCACGATTCTGATTATTGAATCGTTCGGGGAGAACCGACAAGGGCATTGTTGGTTCCGAGGGGGCAAAATGACAAATAGTGATCAAGCGACAGCGGATTCCACCAATTTTCCGGAATTGGTTTTTGGATTGGTGGGGCCAATCGGCGTGAATATGGACATCGTTGAACGGAAACTCGCCGATGCTCTGACTTCTGTCGGCTACCTTTCTGAACGGCTGAGACTGACCGAACTGATGAAGGGCATCGAAATTGAAGGGCTTGATGTCGAAGACAGCCAAGACCCATACGTCCGCTATAAGTCCCGAATTGATTTCGCCAATGCCGTACGAAAGAAATGTGAAAATGATGCCGCGCTAGCTGCTCTAGCGATTGCTGAAATCCGAACCAGGCGGGCAAAATATTCGGTTGGCAATCGAGATGACGTCGAACCAGAAGATATTCCTGTTGAGAAGACGGCTTACATTCTGCGGCAGCTGAAACGGGCTGAAGAAATTCAACTACTTAGAAAGGTGTATGGTCGAAAATTCATACAAATATCTATCCATGCAAGCGATCGCGAACGACTAAAAAACCTGGAAAGGAACATCGCGCTCTCCAATCCCAACCTGTCGCCAGCCGATTGCACCGACGCGGCCGAATTTCTTATGGATACCGACATGAACGAAAGGTCGGACGTTCATGGGCAGCGAATTGAGGAAGTCTTTCATCTCGGTGATGCATTTATAAATGGCAGAAATGAAGACAGCATTTCGCGCACTTTGGTTCGCTTTATTGACGGCCTCTTCGGAAAAAATTCTATCAGCCCTAATCGGGATGAATACGGAGCTTACATAGCTGCGTCCGCATCACTGAGGTCGATCGATCTCGCGCGGCAGGTCGGTGCGGCGATCTTCACTCCCAGAGGCGAAGTTATCGCGATGGGCTGCAACGAGGTCCCTAAGTTCAGCGGAGGAACCTATTGGACCGAGGACCAGGATACGCATCGGGATCTGGACGACGGAATTGACGCAAACAGGACGGAAAAAAATCGGATAATCTTTGATTTCCTTCGAACACTGGAGGAGGCGCAGGTGCTGAAATCCGGTGAAACGGCGTCATCTTTGTTTGCAGATGCCGAAGTCAAAAAGCGGATAAAGTCCGCTTCAATCTCAGACATCACCGAATTTGGTCGGATGACACATGCCGAAATGACGGCGCTTTGCGACGCCGCTCGTTTGGGACGACCAACTGCCGGAGCTTCGATTTTCGTAACGACATTTCCTTGCCATAATTGTGCCAAGCACATTATCGCAGCTGGCCTCAAGCGCGTCGTTTTCATTGAGCCCTATCCAAAAAGCAAAGCTCTGGCATTCCACGAGGATTCTGCGATTTTGGATGAAAAGAACGATCAACGAGTGACCTTCGAACATTTTGTCGGAATATCGCCTCGTCGCTACCGCGACATTTTTGAAAAAGCTTCTCGCCGAGGGTCGGACGGCAAGATTGCAGAATGGTACCGTGGCGAGCCCATGCCAATGATTGAAGATAAAGGACCAGCTTACGTCTACAACGAAGCGTCGGCCATTTTCTCATCTCTATCAAATGTAGCAGCGGAACTGGGCATAGAGGTAGAACCGAAATAAGCGTTCATTGCCAGTCATGCATGACCAGCTACCTAATCAGTGGAACGTGTGCCACACCGACGTCAGCGCAAATCCCAATGGGAAATTTTGGTGCGGTCGAGAAGACTCGAACTTCCACGGGTTGCCCCACAGCGACCTCAACGCTGCGCGTCTACCAATTCCGCCACGACCGCACGTGGTAGAGCCGGAACCGACCGGCTCGCGGCGTGTAGCAAATCGTTTCCGGCGAAACAAGTGCGCGACACGTAATAATCGCCAGCCATTTTGGCATAATGGTCGAGAAGCTTGAAACGCCCCTCGAACTGGACGTTTTGCCCGATTGCCGCCATATGAAGGACTAGGCATGTCGTCCAAAAGGCGCCGAGCGTTTTCGGGACCACGACATGAACAAGACAAGCACCCAGGGCGTGTCGCGCATTTGAAATGACGCGCCGTGGACGAGAGCCGTGATGACAGAACGCAGCCAGATCGCCACGTCGTTCCTGCCCCTGACCGGCTCAGCGCCGGTCGAATGGCGCATTGAGCCCGGCCTCACCGCCTATCCCGATGCGCTTGCCTTCATGGAGGCACGCGCCGAGGCGATCCGAAGCGGGGCCGCCGGCGAAATGGTCTGGCTGGTCGAACACCCCCCGCTCTACACCGCCGGCACCAGCGCCCGTGACAAGGATCTGATCGACGCCAACCGCTTCCCGGTCTTCGCGGCCGGCCGCGGCGGCGAATACACCTATCATGGGCCGGGCCAGCGGGTCGCCTATGTCATGCTCGACCTGAAGCGGCGGCGCGAGGATGTCCGCGCCTTTGTCGCCGCGCTTGAACAGTGGATCATCGGCACGCTCGCCGCCTTCGATGTGCATGGCGAGCGCCGCGAGGACCGGGTCGGCGTGTGGGTGGTGCGGCCGGATCGCCCTTCGCTGCCGGACGGCTCGCCGGCCGAGGACAAGATTGCGGCAATAGGCATCAGGCTGCGGCGTTGGGTGAGCTTCCACGGCATCGCCATCAATGTCGAGCCGGACCTCGACCATTTCAGCGGCATCGTGCCCTGCGGCGTGCAGGACCACGGCGTCACCAGCCTCGTCGACCTCGGCCTTCCCCTGACAATGGCCGACCTTGATCTCGCGCTGAAATCCGCCTTCGAGGACGTGTTCGGTCCCGCCACGGCTTTGCCCGCCGAAGCCGCACGCAAGGCCGGCTGAATCGTCCCGCCTAGGACAAGCTCAGATGAGTTGCGCCGACGCCCACAAAACGCCGCAGCCATGGATAGCAAACACCGCCAGCAACGCCCCGGCGATGGCGAAGCGGTCGACGGTGCGGATCGGCTTCAGCTCATGGCGCGGCTTTATTCCGCTGCTCATCGTCAGCAGGCTGAGAATTGAAAACACCGCTCCTGTAGCGAGCAGAAAGTTGGAAGAAAAGCCGGCCTGCCAACCCACCGCCAGGAAGGCCGAGAGCAGGAAGAACGAGGCCAGCGCCAGCGCGACCGGCCCCGGGCAGATCTGGCGCAGCACCTGGCCGCCGTCGAACTTCCACACCGGCACCAGATTGGCGATGTTGAACAGGGCGGCGAAGCCCGCCAGCGTCGCCAGCAGCCCAGCCGCCAACCGATGCCCTTCCGCGCCGGCAAAGGTGCTGGCGGCGATTGCGATCGGCACCAGGAAGGCGGAGAAGCCGGCGCCCATCAATGCCACGAAGGCGACCTCGAAACGGCTGTCATAGGGCCGCCCGCCAATGGCGATGCCACCGAGCAATGGAATGAAGATCATCCGTGCCCTGTTGTGACCCATCAGCCGAAATGCGGCCATGTGCCCGAGCTCGTGCAAGGCCACGACCGATGTCAGGATCGCGGCCAGTGCCAGCCCGCCGAAGTGAAGGCCGAAGAACGGCCACAGGATCAACGCCGAAAGACCGGCGAACCCGATCTGGCTGAGCGGATGCTCGAACCAGCCGCCCTTGCGATACTGCCCGGTCCGCGTCCAGCGCCGCAGTTTGCCGAGTTCGCGGCGCATGGCGAAATAGCGGAACACCAGGAAGGCAACACCGCGATAACGATCGGTCTGGCTGAGCGTCACCCGCGTGCCGTTGCCCTCGGAAACGAGTTCAGCGGTTTCGCGATAGTCCTTCCAGAACGAAGCGTCGAGCGCGGTGTCCTCGATGACGCGCATCGAGAACCGGCTGCCCTCGACGACGTCTTCAAACCGCGACTTGCGCTCGATCGGCTTGCCGTCGCGTCCTTCCCAGGACAGCGTGATGCGGGCCACGCCCTCGCCGTCCGGCGCCTCGGCGGAAAGGATCTCGCCCGACCAGCCGGCATCGCTGCCATGCGGCCACAGCGCCTGCCAGAGGCGCTGCCGGTCCGCTGCTATCACGCGGCTGAGCCGGACTGTGCGCAGACCAAGCGGCACGGTCATCAAGAGAAAGATCAGCCCGAGATTGCTGGCCACGAGAATGGCCGTGACGATGGGCGACACCTGACGTTGCTCCCTGTCTTTCAGGGCACCCTAACGTCGCGGCGGCAAGAAATGCTTAACGGCGGAGCGGCCCTGTCCCTTCAGGAACAGCGGCGGCGAACGCCGCCAAATCACATGGCTCCGATCCAGATCGCCATGGAAACGAGAAAGGTGCTCATGCAAACCAGTGAGATGACATCCTGAACCAGATCGGTCATAACTCTCTCCTGTTGTTGATATGTTCGTATTTTGTTCTAATTTTGTTCAAATGTCAACGCGCGCAATCCGGCTACATCAGGAATTTTCGGGCGATCAAATCGGCAAGGTTAAGGAAAGGTTGAGGTGCGAGCGACAGCTGCGGAAACAGGCATCGGTGGCGGACTGTCAGTGAGCCCGCCATGATTTGTCGAGACCGAGGTCAGCCCGAGCCGAGCGGCACCACTTTGCCATCTGCCAGCGTCACCCGCCGGTCCATGCGCGATGCCAGCTCGTGATTGTGGGTGGCGATCAGCGCCGCAAGGCCCGATTGCTTGACCAGCGCCGCCAGCGCCTCGAACACATAGGAGGCGGTGACCGGGTCGAGATTGCCGGTCGGCTCATCCGCCAGCAGCACCAGCGGCGCATTGGCAACGGCGCGGGCAATGGCGACGCGCTGCTGCTCGCCGCCGGAGAGCTCGGACGGCCGGTGCGACGCGCGCTTGCCGATCTGCATGTAGTCGAGCAGCTGTGCCGCACGCTCGGCCGCGTCCTTGCGGCTCAGCCCTTTGATGAGCTGCGGCATCATGATGTTTTCCAGCGCCGAGAATTCCGGCAGCAAATGATGGAACTGATAGACGAAGCCGACATCGTTGCGGCGGATCGCCGTGCGCTCGTCGTCGGAGAGCCGCCCGCAGGCACGGCCGGCGAGGATGACGTCGCCGGCGTCGGGACGCTCCAGCAGACCGGCAGTGTGCAACAGCGTCGACTTGCCGGTGCCCGACGGCGCCACCAGCGCCACCATCTCACCGCGCTTCAGCGAGAAATCGGCACCGTTCAAGATAGTGAGCTTGCGCGGCCCCTGGACATAGTGCCGCTCGACGCTCTTCAGCTCGATAATGGCCTCGGCCATCACTCGTACCTCAAGGCTTCGACGGGATCGAGGCGCGCGGCCCGCCATGCCGGAAACACCGTTGCCAGGAACGACAGGCCGAGCGCCATCAGGATGACATAGGTCGTCTCGCGCGGATCCATCTTCGCCGGCAACTGGCTGAGGAAATAGAGTTCCGGATTGAACAGAACCTTGCCGGTCATCCACGAGAAGAACTGGCGGATCGATTCGATGTTGGTGCAGATCAGCACGCCGAGCAGCACGCCGGCGAGCGTGCCCGTCACGCCGATCGCCGCACCCGTCATCAGGAAGATGCGCAGGATGGCGCCGCGCGACGCCCCCATGGTGCGCAGGATGGCAATGTCATGCCCCTTGTCCTTCACCAGCATGATCAGGCCGGAGATGATGTTCAACGCCGCCACCAGCACGATCAGGGTCAGGATCATGAACATGACATTGCGCTCGACCTGCAGGGCGGAGAAGAACGTTTCGTTGCGCTGGCGCCAGTCGACCATGTCGATCGGCCGCTGCGCCGCCGCCTCCACCTTCGGTTTCAGCGCGTCGACATCGTCGGGATTGTCGACATAGATCTCGATCGTCTGCGCCCGGCCGTCCATGTTGAAATAAAGCTGCGCCTCGGAGAACGGCATGTAGACGATGGAAGTGTCATATTCCGACATGCCGACTTCGAAGATCGCCGCGATCTTGTAGCCCTTCATGCGCGGCGTCGTGCCAATCGGGGTCACATCGCCGTCCGGCGAGATCAAGGTGACGGTGTCACCAAGCGTCAGGCCGAGATTCTCGGCCATGCGCTTGCCGATGGCCACGCCCTCGCCGGAGTCGAAATCGGCGATCGAGCCCTGCTTGATGTTGCTGGCAACGATCGAGATCTTGCTGAGATCCTCGCCGCGGATGCCGCGCACCAGCGCTCCGGTTCCGCCGCCGACATTGCCTTGCGCCAGCACCTGGCCATCGATCAGCGGGATGGCGTATTTGACGCCTGATACACCGTTGATGCGGCCGGCGACCTGCGCATAGTCCTCAAGCGGCGAATCGAGCGGCTGCACGATGAGATGGCCGTTGACGCCGAGGATGCGCGTCAGCAGCTCCGCGCGGAAGCCGTTCATCACCGCCATCACCACGATCAGCGTGGCGACCCCCAGCATGATGCCGAGGAAGGAGATCGAAGCGATCACCGAGATCACCGTCTCCTTGCGCCGCGAGCGCAAATAGCGCCACGCGACCATGCGCTCGAAGATGGAAAAAGGCCCGGCGCCCGCCGATCTTGCCGCCACCGCCTCGCTCATGCGGCGACACCGAAGCGCTTCTTCACGTCCGCGACCGGCAGCGTCTCACGCTCGCCGGTCTTGCGATTCTTGATCTCGATCTCGCCGGCAGCCACGCCGCGCGGTCCAACGATCACTTGCCACGGCAGGCCGATCAGATCGGCGGTGGCGAACTTGCCGCCGGGCCGCTGGTCGGTGTCGTCATGGAGCACGTCCTTGCCGGCGGCCACGAAAGCGGCATGCAGCTCGTCGCAGACGCGGTCGCACTCGGCATCGCCCACCTTCATGTTGATCAGCCCGATGTCGAACGGCGCCACCGCCTCCGGCCAGATGATGCCGTTGTCATCGTGGCTCGCTTCGATGATCGCCGCGACAAGGCGCGACGGACCGATGCCGTAGGAGCCGCCGGAGACGAAATGATCCTTGCCGTCGGGCCCGGTCACCTTGGCGCCCATCGGCTTGGAATACTTGTCACCGAAATGGAAGATGTGGCCGACCTCGATGCCGCGAGCCGAAACCTTGTCGTTCTCGCCGATCTTTTCCCACGCCGCCTCGTCATGCATCTCGTCGGTGGCGGCGTAAGGCGTCGTCCACGTCTTGACGATGTCGCCGATCTCGGCGTCGTTGGCGAAGTCGGTCTTCTCTCCGGGCACATCAAGCGAAAGATAGTCGCGGTGGCAGTAGACCTGGCTCTCGCCGGTGTCGGCAAGGATGATGAATTCATGGCTGAGATCGCCGCCGATCGGCCCGGTGTCGGCTCGCATCGGGATAGCCTGCAGGCCCATGCGGGTGAAGGTCCTGAGATAGGACACGAACATCCTGTTGTAGGCCGCCTTGGCGCCTTCGAAGTCGAGGTCGAAGGAATACGCGTCCTTCATCAGGAATTCCCTGCTGCGCATGACGCCGAAGCGCGGCCGTACTTCGTCGCGGAACTTCCACTGGATGTGGTAGAGATTGAGCGGCAGGTCCTTGTAGGATTTGACATAGGCGCGGACGATCTCGGTGACCACTTCCTCATTGGTCGGGCCGTAGAGCATGTCGCGGTCCTGCCGGTCCTTGATGCGCAGCATCTCCTTGCCATAGTCGTCGTAGCGGCCGCTTTCGCGCCACAGATCGGCCGACTGGATGGTCGGCATCAGGATTTCCAGCGCACCGGCGCGATTCTGCTCCTCGCGGATGATGCGGCAGACCTTGTCCAGCACCCGCCTGCCGAGCGGCAGCCATGAGAAACTGCCCTGCCCCTGCTGGCGGATCATGCCGGCGCGCAGCATCAGCCGGTGCGAGACGATCTCGGCCTCGCGCGGATTTTCTTTGAGAATGGGCAGGAAATAGCGCGACAAACGCATGGACTGGTCCGTGAGTGAGAATGGCCGCGCGGGAATCGGCGCGGCACGGGCTTGCTTGCCCCGGCTTCATAGCCATTTCATGGCGGAATGGAAACCCGGACGCACTGGCCCGAAAATCGGAAATTGATTTTCAAAAATACGGCGGTGCTGGGAGTAAAACTATTGCAGTGTACCTCGCGCGTCCGGCAAACGCGCGGCGTTCCAAGGCGCCGCATTTGCCCCGTGCGCCTTAGTGGTCGTTTCCCAAGCAACGCCTGCCGCACTATTGTGCAGTGCAGCACGAGAATGCCCGTTTCAAGGCAAAATTCTTCGTGACATTTTCATTCGCGTTAGGCTAATGTGCCCTGATAACCGAGAGGGTGGAAAAAAATCCGCTCTCCTACGCGGTCAAAGTCTTGGGAGGATGCGATCTAGGCGCGGTTACTCGCTGCCGCCGGAAACCGGAAACAGATCGGACGCGTTTAAATTGCAAGGCCTTGTGCCTTGCATTTTTTTTGTGCAATCATCCGCTTAGCGCAACGAGTTGCCAAACTACCTTACCTTGCGGCAGCACTCGCGCAGCCGCAAAGGACACGGCATTCCTGTTCGGAACGCGCACGATTCCGACTGATAAAAACGCCCTTGCGGGACGGTCTATTTGGTTGGGGTTTGGTTGAATTCCGGCACGATGTGCGGGATGTCGTCGAGGCTGTATCCCAGCCCGTGCGTCAAGCCATAAAAAATGCCCATGAGAACGCCCGTGGCGATGGTGGTGCGGATCACGGCGCGCAGCATATGGGGGCCGCGCGGCGCGCTCGGAACCGTGCCCAGCGTCACATCATGATCGTCATCCTGCGTCTTCACGCTGAACGGCAGCACGGCAAACAGCACCACCCACCAGGTCGCGAAAAACAGGGCGGTGAACGAAACCCAGCTCATGATTGCTCCAGTTCGATCAGCGTGCCGAAGAAATCCTTCGGATGCAGGAACAGCACCGGCTTGCCGTGGGCGCCGATCTTCGGGTTGCCGTCGCCCAGCACGCGGGCGCCGGCAGCCTTGAGCTGGTCGCGCGCGGCGAGGATGTCTTCGACTTCATAGCAAAGATGGTGCATGCCGCCGGAAGGATTCTTCTCCAGGAAGGCAGCGATCGGCGACCCCTCGCCCAAGGGCTCCAGAAGTTCGATCTTGGTGTTGCCGACATTGACGAACACCACGGTGACGCCATGCTGCGGCAGCGCCCGCGGCTCCGTCACGTCCGCGCCGAGCGTATTGCGATAGACGGCGACGGCGGCAGCCAGATCCGGCACGGCAAGCGCGACATGGTTCAGACGTCCGAGCATAGGGTGCTCCGTGGGAATGGTGAATGGTGAATGGTGAATGGTGAATGGTGAACCCAATCTCGATCACCACAGGACGTCGAGCACTATTCACTATTCACTATTCACTATTCACTATTCACTATTCACTATTCACTATTCACTACCTAGTCACAAACACCGTCACCAATGGCTTCTTGCCCCAGGCTTCGTTGGCGGCGCCGCGCACGGCGCGCCGGACTGCTTCCTGCACAAGGTCGAGGTCTTTTCGGCGCTGACGGGGGATCGAGTCCACCGCGCCGATTGCCGCATCGATCATCAGGTCCTCGAGCGTCTCACCACGGCCATCGGCTTCGGCGACGCCGATGGCGACCAGGTCGGGATCACCGGCCAGCTCATATTTGTCGTCGAGCACGACATTGACCGCGACATGACCGGCAAAGGACAGTTTGCGCCGGTCGCGGATGCCCATCGCCTGGTCGGTGCCGATCAATCTGCCGTCCTTGTAGACGCGGCCGAACGGCACCTGGTCGATAATGGTGGCGGGGCCGGGAGCAAGCCTGAGCATGTCGCCGTCGCGCACCTGCGCCACCTGGCCGATGCCAGACATCGACATCAGCGATCCCTGCGCCACCAAATGCGCCGCCTCGCCATGCACGGGAACGCCGATCTGTGGGCGCACCCATTCATACATCTTGCGCAATTCGCTGCGCCGCGGATGGCCGGAGACATGCACCAGCGCGTCGCCGTCCTCGATGATCTTGATGCCGAGGTCGATGAGGCGGTTCTTGATCTCGAGGATCGCCTTCTCGTTGCCCGGAATGGTGCGCGAGGAAAACACCACCGTGTCGCCGGCCGTAAATGATACCGATTTCATCTCGTCGCGCGACAGCTTGGCCAATGCGGCAAGTGGCTCACCCTGGCTGCCGGTGCAGATGATGACGAGGTTCTCGCGCGGGATGAAACCAAAATCCTCCTCGGCGATGAACTCCGGCAGCCCGTCCATGTAGCCGAGTTCGCCAGCCACATCGATCACCCGCTTCAGCGAGCGGCCGAGCACCAGGCACTGGCGGCCGGCATCCCGAGCCGCCCTGGCGATGGAGACGATGCGTCCGACATTGGAGGAAAACGTGGTGACGGCGACACGGCCCTTGGCAGCCTGGATGACGCCTTTCAGTCCTTCGCCGACCGCGACCTCCGACGGCGACTCGCCTTCCCGCAGCGCGTTGGTCGAATCGCAGATCAGCGCCAGAACGCCCTTGTCGCCATAGGCGCGGAAACGCGCCTCGTCGGTCTTCGGCCCGATCGTCGGCTCCGGATCGATCTTCCAGTCACCGGTATGGATGACGGTGCCGGCCGGCGAGGTGATCGCCAGCGACATCGGTTCGGGGATCGAGTGCGCCACCGGAATGGCCTCGATCTCGAACGGACCGACGGTGAATTTCTCACCCGCTTTGTAGATCGTCACCGGTATTTTCGGAGCCCCCTGCTCGCCTTGCCGCTTGGCTTCGAGCAAGCCGGCGCTGAACGGCGTCATCCAGACCGGCGCCCTCAGCTTCGGCCATGTGTCGAGCAGCGCGCCATAGTGGTCTTCATGCGCATGGGTGATGACGATGCCGCGCAGATTGGCGAGGTTCTCCTCGATGAAGCGCGTATCGGGCAAGATCAGATCGACGCCCGGATGCGCGGCATCGGGGAAGGTCACACCTACATCGATGATGATCCACTCGCGCGCACTGGGCGGGCCGTAGCCGTAAAGAGCGAAGTTCATACCGATCTCGCCAACGCCGCCGAGCGGCACGAAGACGAGTTCGGCGTTTTCCGCTTTCGCCATGATTTTTCCCTTCCTGGTCCTCAGACCAAGTCCATAAAGCAATTCCAGGAAAAGTGTCTAACGGTTTTCCCACAGGAATTGCATGAAAACAAACACTTAGAGCCGTTAGCGAACGGGCTCTAAACGCGGGCAGACGCGACCGCTCCGAAATGCACGTCGCCGGCGGCGATCGTCAGAACCGAACCTTCATCGTCGCGGATCACGAAACGGCAGTCCTCGTCAATGGTTTCAAACACCCCACGCACCACACTACCGTCAATTCTGACAGCAACCTGCTCGCCGAGCCCCGCCGCGCGAGCCAACCAGCGTCGCCTGACGGCCGCAAGTCCGCGGCCTTCGTCCCACAAGCGGGCATTCTCGCTCCAGGCATCCGACAGCGCCAGGAACAGTGTTTCCGCATCGCATGTCGCGCCCAGCGCGTTGAGTGATGTTGCCGGATAAGGCAAATCCTCGGGGTATGCCACCACATTCACGCCGATGCCGACCGCCACCGCGAAACGGCCGCCGTCCAGGATCGCCGATTCCAGCAGGATGCCGGCCAGCTTGGCGCCCGAGGCAAGCACGTCGTTCGGCCATTTCAGCTCGAAACGGTTCTTTCCCTCATTGCCGCCGTCGAGGCCGATGGCGATCCGCCCCTTCGGCACCACGGCATCGAGCGCATCGGCCAGCGCCAGCCCGGCGACGAAGCCCAGCGTTGCGGCAAGGCGAAGCTCGGCACTGGTGATGACGAGCAGCGTCGCCGCCAGATTGCCTTCCGGCGTCGCCCAGACGCGCCCGCGCCGCCCACGCCCGCTTTCCTGCCTTTTGGAAACGATCCACAGCCTGCCCGGATCGCCCGCCCTTGCATGGTCCAGCGCCAGCGCATTGGTTGAGCCGACGCTGTCATGCGCTTCGAGCCGGAACCCTTCCGACGCCGAGGTTGGAGCCAGCCGAAATACCATGCCGTCTAGAAAAACGTCTTGGCGGCGGCTTCGGCATAGGTGCCGATCGGTCCGCCGATCAGCACATAGAACAGCACGAAGGCGCCAGAGATGCCGAGGACGACACGCAATTCGCTCGCCATCGGCACGAAGCTGCCAACCGGTTCGTCGAACCACATGATCTTGATGATGCGCAGGTAATAATAGGCGCCCACGACAGAGGCCAGCACACCGATGATCGCCAGCGCGTAGAGATTGGCATTGATGGCGGCGAGGAAGACGTACCATTTCCCCCAGAAGCCGGCGAGCGGCGGGATGCCGGCAAGCGAGAACATCAGGATGGTCAGGATCGTCGCCATGATCGGATTGGTCGACGACAGGCCGGCCAGATCGCTGATCTGCTCGACATTGCCTTCCTTGCGCCGCATGGCGAGAATGAAGGCGAAGGTGCCGAGCGTCATCACCAGATAGATCAGCATATAGATGGCAACGCCGCGCACGCCGGCCTGGCTGTTGGCGGCAAGGCCGACCAGCGCGTAGCCCATATGGCCGATCGAGGAGTAAGCCATCAGCCGCTTGATGTTGGTCTGGCCGATCGCGGCGAAAGCGCCGAGCGCCATCGAAGCGATCGAAATGAAGACGATGATCTGCTGCCAGTCGGCGGCGATCGGCTTGAACGCGCCCATGGTGACGCGCACGATCAGCGCCATCGCCGCCATCTTCGGTGCCGCCGCCAGGAAGGCCGTCACCGGCGTCGGGGCGCCCTCGTAGACGTCGGGCGTCCACATGTGGAACGGCACCGCCGAGATCTTGAAGGCAAGGCCGGCCAGCACGAAGACGAGACCAAAGACAAGGCCAAGCTGGCGCTCGCCGCCGCCCAGCGCCGTGGCGATCTCCTGAAAGCCGGTGTTGCCGGTGTAGCCGTAGACCAGGCTGATGCCATAGAGCAGCATGCCCGACGACAGCGCGCCGAGGACGAAATATTTGAGGCCGGCCTCGGTCGAGCGCAGATTGTCACGATTGATCGCGCACAGCACATAGATCGCCAACGACTGCAGCTCGAGGCCGAGATAGAGGCCGATCATGCCGTTGGCGGAGATCATCAGCATCATGCCGAGCGTGCAGAGCAGGATCAGTACCGGATATTCGAACTTGTCGAACCGTTCCGCCTTGGCAAAGCGCATCGACATAACCAGCGTCACCGCCGAGCCGACCAGCGCCAGCACTTTCATGAAGCGGGCGAAGGTGTCCTGGATGAAGGCATTGCCGTAGGCGCTGCCCTGCACGGTATGGAAGATCAGCCAGGCGCCTGATATCACCAGCACGGCGACCGCAAGGCCGGTCACCGTGTTGGCGGTGTTGGCGCGCGAATAAGCCCCGACCATCAGCAGCGCCAGGGCGCCGACGGCGAGGATCAATTCTGGCGTCGAGAGCGACAGGCTGGAAAGAAGGTCCGGCGTCATGTTTCGCAAAACCTCTGGTCAGTTCGCCGCCGCGGTCTGCGCGGCGCCGATGGATGCAGTGACATTGGTGACGAGCGACTTGACCGATTCGGCCGTAGCGTCGAAGACGGGCGCGGGATAGACGCCGAAGAAGATGACCAGCACGACCAGCGGGTAGATGATCACCCTCTCGCGCGGCGACAGATCCAGCAGGTTCTTCAGGCTGTCCTTGGTCAGCGCGCCGAAGATCACCCGGCGATAGAGCCAGAGCGCGTAGGCGGCCGACAGGATGACGCCGGTGGCGGCGAAGAACGCCACCCAGGTGTTGACCCGGAACACGCCGAGCATGGTCAGGAACTCGCCGACGAAGCCGCTGGTGCCGGGCAGGCCGACATTGGCCATGGTGAAGATCATGAACACGGTGGCGTATTTCGGCATGTTGTTGACCAGGCCGCCATAGGCGTCGATCTCACGCGTGTGCATGCGGTCGTAGATGACGCCGACGCACAGGAACAGCGCGCCGGAGACGAGGCCGTGGCTGAGCATCTGGAAGATGGCGCCCTGCACGCCTTCCTGGTTCATGGCGAAGATGCCCATGGTGACGAAGCCCATATGGGCGACCGACGAATAAGCGATCAGCTTCTTCATGTCCTCCTGCATCAGCGCCACCAGCGAGGTGTAGATGATGGCGACGACGGACAGTGTGAACACCAGCGGCGCGAACATCTCGGACGCCAGCGGGAACATCGGCAAGGAGAAACGCAGGAAGCCGTACCCGCCCATCTTCAACAGGATGGCGGCCAGGATGACCGACCCTGCGGTTGGTGCCTCGACGTGCGCGTCCGGCAACCAGGTGTGCACCGGCCACATCGGCATCTTCACCGCGAAGGAGGCGAAGAAGGCGAGCCATAGCCATGTCTGCATGTTGGCGGGGAAATTGTGCGTCAACAGCGTCGGGATGTCGGTCGTGCCGGACTGATAGAACATCGCCATGATGGCGAGCAGCATCAGCACCGAGCCGGCCAGCGTGTAGAGGAAGAACTTGAACGAGGCGTAGACGCGCCGCTTGCCGCCCCAGACGCCAATGATGATGAACATCGGGATCAGGCCGGCTTCGAAGAAAACGTAGAACAGCACGATATCGAGCGCGCAGAACACGCCGATCATCAATGTTTCGAGCAGCAGGAAGGCGATCATGTAGGCCTTGACGCGCTTCTCGATCGATTCCCACGACGCCAGGATGCAGAGCGGCATCAGGAAGGTCGTCAGGATGACGAACAGCATCGAGATGCCGTCGACGCCCATATGGTAGGAAATGCCGGAGTCGAGCCAGGCGGCCTTCTCGACGAACTGGAAGCCGGACTGCGAATTGTCGAAGCCGGTCCAGATGAACAGCGAGATGATGAACGTGAACGTCGTCGTCAACAGCGCGATGGCGCGGATGTTGCGGCGCGCGTTTTCACTGTCATCGTTGATGAACAGGATGAGCAGCACACCAACCAGCGGCAGGAAGGTGACCAGCGAGAGGATTGGCCAGGCGGTCATCAGAGCATCATCCAGGTGACGAGTGCGGCAACGCCGATCAGCATGGCGAAGGCATAGTGGTAGAGGTAGCCGGTCTGCAGCTTGACGACGCGGTTGGTGACATCGACGACGCGCGCCGAGATGCCATCCGGGCCGAGGCCGTCAATGACGGCGCCGTCGCCGGTCTTCCACAGGAAATGGCCGAGGCGCTTGGCGGGCCGCACGAACAGGAAATCGTAAAGCTCGTCGAAATACCATTTGTTGAGCAGGAAGGCATAGAGCCCGCGATGGTGGGCAACCAGATTGACGGGCATTTCCGGCGAGCGGATGTAGAACTTCCAGGCCACCGCGAAGCCGATCAGCATGGCGATGAACGGCAACAGTTCGACCCACAGCGGCAATTCGTGGATCTCGTGCAATATGTGGTTGTCCGGCAGCGTGAACAGCGACGCCTTCCAGAACTCGGCATAGCCTTCACCGATGAAGGCCCCGTGGAAGATGACGCCGGCAAACAGCGCGCCCGCGGCCAGGATGAACAGCGGCACCAGCATAACCGGCGGCGATTCATGGACGTGGTGCATCACCTCATGGCTCGCCCGCGGCTGGCCGTGGAAGGTCATGAAGATCAGCCGCCAGGAGTAGAAAGAGGTGAAGCAGGCGGCGATGACCAGAAGGATGAAGGCCATGCCGGCAACCGGATTGTGGCTGGCAAAGGCGCTCTCGATGATGGCGTCCTTGGAGAAGAAGCCGGCGGTGCCGATGACCGTCACCGGGATGCCGACGCCGGTCAGCGCCAGCGTGCCGATCACCATCATCCAGTAGGTGGTCGGGATCAGGGTCCTGAGGCCGCCCATCTTGCGCATGTCCTGCTCGTCGGAGACGGCATGGATGACCGAGCCCGAGCCGAGGAACAGCAACGCCTTGAAGAAGGCATGGGTGAACAGATGGAAGATCGCCGCGCCATAGGCGCCGACGCCGAGCGCCACGAACATGTAGCCGAGCTGCGAACAGGTCGAATAGGCGATGACGCGCTTGATGTCGTTCTGCACCAGGCCGACCGTCGCCGCGAAAAAGGCGGTGAAGGCGCCGATGAAGGTGACCACCATAAGTGCCGAATGCGACAGTTCGAACAGCGGCGACAGACGCGCCAGCATGAACACGCCGGCCGTCACCATCGTGGCGGCATGGATCAGCGCGGAAACCGGCGTCGGGCCCTCCATGGCGTCCGGCAGCCAGGTGTGCAGCGGCACCTGCGCCGACTTGCCCATGGCGCCCATGAACAAGAGCAGGCAGACGATCGTCATGGCCGCCTGCTTGTCCAGCGCATAGCCAAGGAAGGTCAGCACGGCGGCCCCCTGCGGCGCGCCTTCAGCCGGAATGAACGTCGCCGCATTGGCGAAGATAGTGCCGAGATTGACCGAGCCGAACAGCACGAACAGGCCGAAGATGCCGAGCGCGAAGCCGAAATCGCCGACGCGGTTGACGACGAAGGCCTTGATCGCCGCGGCGTTGGCCGACGGCTTCTTGTACCAGAAACCGATCAGCAGGTAGGAGGCGAGACCGACCCCTTCCCAGCCGAAGAACATCTGCACCAGGTTGTCCGCCGTCACCAGCATCAGCATGGCGAAGGTGAACAGCGACAGATAGGCGAAGAACCGCGGCCGGTTCGGATCGTGGTGCATGTAGCCGATCGAATAGATGTGAACCAGCGCCGACACGGTGTTGACCACCACCAGCATCACCACCGTCAACGTGTCGATGCGCAGCGCCCAGGACGCTTCCAGTCCGCCCGACTGGATCCAGCGCAGCACCGGCACGGTGAACACCTCGCCATGGCCGAAACCAACGGTTAAGAAGGCGACCCACGACAGCACGGCCGCAATCACCAGGAAACCGGAGGTGATGTATTCGGACGCCTTGGCGCCGAGCGACGTGCCGAACAGGCCGACGATCAGGAAGCCGAGCAGGGGAAGGAAGACGATGGCCTGATACATGGTGGTTCCGTCAACCCTTCATCATGTTCACGTCTTCGACCGCGATCGAGCCGCGGTTGCGGAAGAAGACGACGAGAATGGCAAGTCCGATGGCGGCTTCAGCCGCCGCGACCGTCAGCACGAACAGCGCGAACACCTGGCCGACCAGATCGCCGAGTGCTGCCGAAAAGGCGACGAAGTTGATGTTGACCGCCAGCAGGATCAGCTCGACCGACATCAGGATGACGATGACGTTCTTGCGGTTCAGGAAGATGCCGAACACGCCGAGCGTGAACAGAACAGCCGATACGGTCAGATAATGTGCGATGCCGACAACCATCTCAGAGCCCCTCGCCTGTCTTGACCTTGCGGATTTCCATGCCCGTTGCCGGCGTGCGGCCGACCTGGGCTGCGATCGACTGCCGCTTGATTCCCGGTTTGTGGCGCAGCGTCAGTACGATGGCACCGATCATGGCGACCAGCAGGATGAGGCCCGAAATCTGGAAGTAGTAGAGGTAATCGGTATAGAGGATGTCGCCGAGTGCGGCGGTATTTGTCCGCGCCGCGAGATCCGGGATGGGCTTCGAGACCGTCGAGGCAAGCTGCGGCGCGAATGTATAGCCGCCGAGCACGACGATCAGCTCCGCCGCCAGGATCAGCCCGACCATCGCGCCGATCGGCGCATACTGAAGAGCGCCTTCCTTCATCTCGGCGAAATCGACGTCGAGCATCATGACGACGAACAGGAACAGCACCATGACCGCGCCGACATAGACGACGAGCAGGATCATCGCCAGGAACTCGGCCCCGGTCAGCATGAACAGGCCGGCGGCGTTGAAGAAGGTCAGGATCAGGAACAGCACCGAATGCACGGGGTTGCGCGACGAAATGACCATGAACGCCGACGCCACCGCGACAAAGGCGAAGAGGTAGAAAAAGGCCGCCTCTAGTCCACTCAGCATTGGGGTTCCCCAAGGTTCCTGTCAAAACAGGACGCTCGTCCTGTTTCGATTTTTTGCCACCGCCTCCGGTCGGCAAGTTGCGTGTTCCTAGCCCATGTTCCGATCGGGTTGAAAGGCCCGATCGAAAGAAACATGGGCCACTCTGGATTCCGGAGGACGATCTGGTCCGAAAAGTCTGCAACTTCTCGGGATCATCCTCTGGACGAGGCCCCTCGCCCCGTCCATGCGTCAAATATCAGCGGTAAGGCGAGTCCAGCGAGATGTTGCGCGCCAGTTCGCGCTCCCACCGGTCGCCATTCGCCAGCAGCTTGTCCTTGTCGTAGTAGAGTTCTTCGCGCGTCTCCGTCGCAAATTCGAAATTCGGCCCCTCGACGATGGCGTCGACCGGGCAGGCTTCCTGGCAGAAGCCGCAATAGATGCACTTCACCATGTCGATGTCGTAACGCACGGTGCGGCGTGTGCCGTCATTGCGGCGCGGACCGGCCTCGATGGTGATGGCCTGCGCCGGGCAGATCGCCTCGCACAATTTACAGGCGATGCAGCGTTCCTCGCCATTGGGATAGCGGCGCAACGCATGCTCGCCCCGGAAGCGCGGGCTGGTCGGCCCCTTCTCGTGCGGATAGTTGATCGTCTCCTTCGGCGCGAAGAACTGGCGCATCGACAGGAAGAACGCGCTGACGAAATCCTGCAGCAGCAGCGATTTTGCGGCTTGGGAAAGAGCGGACATCACGCAAACCCCGTGATCTTGAGGAAGGCGGCTGTGGCGACCACCATGAACAGCGAGATCGGCAGGAACACCTTCCAGCCAAGCCGCATCAGCTGGTCGTAGCGATAGCGCGGCACGAAGGCCTTCACCATGGAGATGCCGAAGAACACGAAGCAGACCTTCAGCACGAACCAGATGACACCAGGCACCCAGGTGAACGGCGCGAAGTCGAAGGGCGGCAGCCAGCCGCCGAGGAACAGGATGGTGGCCAGCGCGCACATCAGCACGATGGCGACATACTCGCCGAGGAAGAACAGCAGGAACGGCGTCGACGAGTACTCGACCATGTGACCGGCGACCAGCTCCGATTCGGCTTCCACCAGGTCGAAGGGCGGACGGTTCGTCTCGGCCAGGGCCGAGATGAAGAAGATGATGAACATCGGGAACAGTGCCAGCCAGTTCCAATCGAGGAAGGTGTTGGGCAGGCCAAGCCGCGTACCAAGCCCGTCATGCTGCGACAGCACGATTTCGGACAGGTTGAGCGAGCCGGCCGTGAGCAGCACGGTGACGATGACGAAGCCGATCGAGACTTCGTAGGACACCATCTGAGCTGCCGAGCGCAGCGCGCCGAGGAACGGATATTTCGAGTTCGACGCCCAGCCGCCCATGATCACGCCATAGACCTCGAGCGAAGAGATGGCGAAGACATAGAGGATACCGACATTGACGTTGGCGATCGCCCAGCCCTGGCTGACCGGGATGACCGCCCAGGCCGAGATCGCCAGCACGGCCGAGACCAGCGGCGCCAGCAGGAAGACGCCCTTGTTGGCGCCTGACGGGATCACCGGTTCCTTGAAGACGAATTTCAGCAGATCGGCGAAAGCCTGCAGCGTGCCCCAGGGGCCGACGACATTCGGGCCGCGGCGCAATTGCACCGCCGCCCAGATCTTGCGGTCGGCGTAGAGGATGTAGGCGACGAAGATCAACAGCACGACGATCAGCACGACCGACTTCAACAGGATCAGCAGCGCCGGCAGCACGTAGAAGGAGAAAAAAGTGTCCATGCTTATTCCGCCGCCTGCTTGAAGCCGCTCTTGGCCAGTGCCGAGCATTCCGCCATCACGGCCGATGCCCGCGCGATCGGGTTGGTCAGGTAGAAATCCTTGACCGGCGAGGTGAAGGTGCCCTTGTTCAGGCGCCCGCCGAGCTTCGCCAGTTTGCCGATGTCCTCGGCATTGCCGGCCGCGACCTGATCGATGCGGGCCAGATGCGGGTATTCGCCATAGAGCTTGGCACGCAGCTGCGGCAGCGAATCGAACGGCAGTTTCTTGCCCAGCACATCCGATAGTGCCCGCAGGATAGCCCAGTCCTCGCGGGCATCGCCCGGCGCGAAGCCGGCGCGGTTGGTCTGCTGCACGCGGCCTTCGGTGTTGACATAGGTGGCCGACTTTTCCGTGTAGGCCGCCGCCGGAAGGATGACATTGGCGCGGTGCGCGCCCTGGTCGCCATGCGTGCCGATATAGACGACGAAGGCGCCGCCGGTCTTGGCCATGTCGATCTCGTCGGCGCCGAGCAGGAACAGCAGCTCCATGTCGCCCAGCATGCCGGCGACATTCTTGCCGCCCTCACCCGGCACGAAGCCGAGATCGAGGCCGCCGACACGTCCGGCCGCGTTGTGCAGCACGGCAAAGCCGTTCCAGTCCGCGCGAGCAGCGTTCACGGCGGTGGCCAGTTTTGCCGCCTGGCCGAGCACGGCCGCGCCGTCGGAGCGCGCCAGCGCGCCCTGGCCGACGATAACAAGCGGATGTGTCGCCTTCTTCAGCACCTGGAAGAACTTGCCGTTGCCGTCCGCCAAATCCTTCAGCGAATCCGGTCCGGCGCCCAGCTGTTCGTAGTCGTAGCGCGTGTCGCCGACATCGCCGATGACACCGACCGGCAGATTGCCGATCCGCCAGCGCTTGCGGATGCGGGTGTTGAGCACCGAGGCTTCATAGCGCGGGTTGGCGCCGATGATCAGCACCGCATCCGCCTGCTCGATGCCTTCAATGGTCGGGTTGAAGATGTAGCTGGCACGGCCAAGCGCCGGATCGAGTGCCGCACCATCCTGGCGGCAGTCGGTATTCTTCGAGCCGAGCGAGGCCATCAGCAGCTTCAGTGCGTAGATTTCCTCAACCGCGGCGAGATCGCCTGAAATGGCGCCGATCTTCTCGGGAGCGGTCTTCGACACCTCGTCCTTGATCGCGGCGAACGCCTCGGCCCAGCTTGCCGGAACCAGCTTGCCGTCCTTGCGCACATAGGGGCGGTCGAGGCGCTGCGTGCGCAGGCCGTCCCAGATGAAGCGGGTCTTGTCGGAAATCCACTCCTCGTTCACCGCTTCGTTGACGCGCGGCAGGATGCGCATCACTTCGCGGCCCCGGCTGTCGACGCGGATCGCCGAGCCGACCGCGTCCATCACGTCGATGGATTCGGTCTTGGTCAGTTCCCACGGCCGCGCCTGGAAGGCGAAGGGTTTTGAGGTCAGCGCGCCAACCGGGCAAAGATCGATGACATTGCCCTGCAGCTCGGAAGTCATCGCGCTTTCGAGATAGGTGGTGATCTCGGCATCCTCGCCACGGCCGATCAGGCCGAGTTCGGAAATGCCGGCGACTTCCGTGGTGAAGCGGACGCAGCGCGTGCAGTGGATGCAGCGGTTCATCACCGTCTTGACCAGCGGTCCGATATACTTGTCTTCGACCGCACGCTTGTTCTCGTGATAGCGCGAGGAATCGACGCCGAAGGCCATCGCCTGGTCCTGCAGGTCGCATTCGCCTCCCTGGTCGCAGATTGGGCAATCCAGCGGATGGTTGATCAGCAGGAACTCCATCACGCCTTCCCTGGCCTTCTTGACCATCGGCGTGTTGGTGAAGATTTCCGGCGGCTCGCCATTCGGGCCGGGGCGCAGGTCGCGCACGCCCATGGCACAGGAAGCCTGCGGCTTGGGCGGTCCGCCCTTCACCTCGATCAGGCACATCCGGCAATTGCCGGCGATCGACAGCCGCTCATGGAAGCAGAAGCGCGGCACTTCCGCGCCAGCGTCTTCCGCCGCCTGCAGCAGCGTGTAGTGGTCGGGTACAGTGATCTCTTTCCCGTCGACCTTGAGCTTTGCCATTCGCCTCAAACCTCTGCGGAGTGCCCGCAATCTCTTTTTCCGGACATGGTCGAGACCACACCGGGCATTTCATTCAATTCTTGACGGCGAGCGCCGCCGCTTGGGCCGTCCAGTCGTCGCGGCCGATACGGCCGCCGAGCGACAGATAGTCCTCGACCCAGGCAACCTCTTGCGGCGTCCATGCCGCGATCTGGTCATACGTCCAGATGCCCAGGCCGTTGAGAACCTTTTCCAGCTTGGGACCGATACCCGATATGGCCTTGAGATCCGCCGGTTTCGCCGGCTTTTCCATCGCCCTGGGCTGCCTGAAATCCTCTGGCATCAGCACATCGGCGGCGTCGCCGGCCGCCGGGACGGCATTCGCCGCCGGCACTGCAGGTACGGCTTCCTTCGCGGCAATGTCGGTGACTTCCTGGGCAAAGGACTGCGCCTCGGCGATCATGGTTTTCGCCGTCGCGCGCGCCTTGGTGGAGGACGGGCTCGGATCGTCGAACCGCGCGACGCGCGCCTCGAAATCATCGACGATCGGCTGCAGCAACCGTTGCGAGGCTTCGGCCGCTCCCGAAAGCGCGCCCAGCCAGACGCCGAACGCGTGATTGGCGAACCCGAGGCCAAGCGCCGACATCGCCGCCGCACCCGCCACGGGATGCACGAGAAGGTTGACGGCGCTGGCCATCTCTTTCGGCATCATCCTGGTCAGATCCTGGTTCATTTTCTCGAGCTGGTCCAAATTGGGCATTGGATTGGGTGTCGAATACGGCGCCATAGAGTTCTCCTGGTCGTTTTTCGTTCGCCCGCCCCGGTTGTCTCAAATCGGGCACTCGCCCGTATTTCAAATCGGGCCTTCGCCCGTATCTCGCTTCGGGCCTTCGCCCGCATTCAAAATCTTCTATTCGGCCGCTACCATCACCGGTTCTGCCCGGTGCGCGTTGCGGGAAAACTCGTCGATGCGCCGCTCCACCTCGCCGCGGAAATGCCGCATCAGGCCCTGGATCGGCCATGCCGCCGCGTCGCCCAGCGCGCAGATCGTGTGGCCCTCGACCTGCTTGGTGACGTCGAGCAGCATGTCGATCTCGCGCTTCTGCGCCTCGCCGCGCACCAGTCGCTCCATCACCCGCCACATCCAGCCGGTGCCTTCGCGGCACGGCGTGCACTGGCCGCAGCTCTCATGCTTGTAGAAATAGGAAAGCCGCGCGATCGCCTTCACGATATCGGTCGACTTGTCCATGACGATGACAGCCGCCGTGCCGAGGCCGGATTTGAGGTCGCGCAATGCGTCGAAATCCATCGGTGTGTCGATGATCTGCTCGGCCGGCACCAGCGGCACCGAGGCGCCGCCCGGGATGACCGCCAGCAGATTGTCCCAGCCGCCGCGAATGCCGCCACAATGCGTCTCGATCAGTTCGCGGAACGGGATCGACATCGCCTCTTCGACCGTGCACGGATTGTTGACGTGGCCGGAGATGCAGAACAGCTTGGTGCCGACATTGTTGGGCCGCCCGAAGGACGAGAACCACGCTGCACCGCGGCGCAGGATGGTCGGCGCAACGGCGATCGATTCGACATTGTTGACGGTGGTCGGGCAGCCATAGAGGCCGACATTGGCCGGGAATGGCGGCTTCAGCCTGGGCTGGCCCTTCTTGCCCTCGAGGCTTTCGAGGAGTGCTGTCTCCTCGCCGCAGATATAGGCGCCGGCGCCATGGTGCATGTAGATTTCGAAATCATAGCCGGAGGTGTTGTTCTTGCCGATCAGCTTGGCCTCATAGGCCTCGTCGATCGCCCGCTGCAGCGCCTCGCGCTCACGGATGAACTCGCCGCGTACATAGATGTAGGCGGCGATCGCGCCCATGGCGAAGCCGGCGAGGAATGCGCCCTCGACCAGCGTGTGCGGGTCATTGCGCAGGATGTCGCGGTCCTTGCAGGTGCCGGGCTCGGATTCATCGGCGTTGATGACCAGATAGCTCGGCCGGCCGTCGCTCTGCTTGGGCATGAACGACCATTTGAGGCCCGTCGGGAAACCGGCGCCGCCGCGGCCGCGCAGGCCCGACGCCTTCATCTCGTTGACGATCCAGTCGCGTCCCTTGGCGACGATGCCGGGCGTGTTGTCCCAGGCACCGCGCGCCTTCGCGCCGGCCAGCGACTTGTCGAAGAGGCCGTAGATGTTGGTGAAGATGCGATCTTTGTCCTGAAGCATTTTTCGTCCCTCAGACCGGCTTCTTGCCGAAGACGCGGATGTATTCGGCGACGCCGCCCTTGGCCAGCGCCTTGGCCTGCTTGACCCAGTCGTCGCGGTCGATGCGGCCCTGGAAGGAGAGATAGCCGTCCACCCACTCGCGCTCCGCTTTCTTCCACGAAGCGACCTGCGCGAAGGTGAAGATGCCCAGCGAATGCAGGATGCCTTCGATCTTCGGCCCGACGCCGGAAATCAGCTTGAGGTCATCGACCAGCGCCGGCCTGTCGATACCGGCCGGACGGTTCTTGTCCTCGAGCGACGGTTTGGCCGGCTTGGCCGCCTTCGCGGCTGGCACCTTGACTTCCGGCGATTTGAAGGCAGAAGCCGGCTCGGCCTTGTTCTTGGGGCCACTGCGCTGCTTGGAAACCTGCTCGACCTCGGGGTCCGCCTTGTTGGCATTGGCGGCCGAATGCAACGGTGCCGAAACGCTCGCCGCCTTTTCAACGGCCGGCGCCACCTTGACCGGCGAAGGCGATTTCAGCGCAGGGCTGGTCTCCGGCGCATCGGTTTTCGGCTTGCTGGCCTTCGAAGGCCCAACCGGAGCGGCAGCCGCTATTGGTGCGACCGTGGCGATGATCGCATCAGGCGCCGCCTGGGCGGCCTTGGTCGCGGCCTTGGCTTCCCTGTCGCGGGTCGACTTGAGGATCGCCTTTTCACTCTTCAAGGTTGTGAGGCCGGAGGCCGGCTCCGAGCCGGTGCGGCCGTTCTGCGGCCCCGTTGGCACCGAGGCGCCCTTGCCGGCGCCGTAGAGATCGATGATCTCGGCCAGCCGTTCCGGCGTGAGGTCTTCGAAAGTGTCCTTGAAGATCATCACCATCGGCGCGTTGACGCAGGCGCCGAGGCATTCGACCTCTTCCCACGACAAGGTGCCCTTGTCGTTGGTGTGGAACTGGTCGTGGTGGATCTTCGACCGGCAGACATCCATCAGCGCTTCCGAGCCGCGCAGCATGCAGGGCGTGGTGCCGCAGACCTGGATATGCGCGCGGGTACCGACCGGATTCAGCTGGTACTGCGTGTAGAAGGTCGCGACCTCGAGCCCGCGGATACGGGGCATGCCGAGCATGTCGGAAATCGTCTCGATCGCCGCCTTGGTCACCCAGCCTTCCTGCTCCTGTGCTATCATCAGCAAGGGAATGATGGCCGACTGTTCGCGGCCCTTCGGGTACTTCTTGATCCATTGCTTCGCCGCTGCCGCGTTCGCCCGGTTGAAGGCGAAGGATGCTGGCTGGACGCTGGTTTCTGCGAGACGGCGGACTGACATTTAGCGATCGACCTCACCAAACACGATGTCGAGGGAGCCGAGAACGGCGGTGACGTCGGCCAGCATGTGGCCGCGGCAGAGGAAGTCCATCGCTTGCAGATGCGCGAAACCGGGGGCTCGCAGTTTGCAGCGGTAGGGCTTGTTGGAGCCGTCGGAGACCAGATAGACGCCGAACTCACCCTTCGGCGCCTCGACGGCAGCGTAGACCTCACCGGCCGGCACGCGGTAGCCTTCGGTATAGAGCTTGAAGTGATGGATCAGCGCTTCCATCGAGCGCTTCATCGCCTGGCGCTTGGGCGGCACCACCTTGCCGTCGAGGTTCGACACCGGGCCGGTGCTTTCCTTGCCGAGCAAGAGATCGACGCACTGGCGCATGATCTTCGCCGACTGGCGCATTTCTTCCATGCGTACGAGGTAACGGTCGAAGCAGTCGCCGTTCTTGCCGATCGGAATGTCGAAATCCATTTCCGAATAGCATTCATAGGGTTGCGACTTGCGCAGGTCCCAGGGCGCGCCCGAGCCGCGCACCATGACCCCGGAAAAGCCCCAGGCCCAGGCATCGGCCAGCGAGACGATGCCGATATCGACATTGCGCTGCTTGAAGATGCGGTTGCCGGTCAGCAACTGATCGAGGTCGTCGATCGACTTCAGGAACGGGTCGATCCACTTGCCGATATCCTCGACCAGCTTTTGCGGCAGGTCCTGGTGGACACCGCCGGGACGGAAATAGGCTGCATGCATGCGCGAGCCGGAGGCCCGCTCATAGAACACCATCAGCTTTTCGCGCTCGACGAAGCCCCACAGCGGCGGCGTCAGTGCACCGACGTCCATCGCCTGCGTCGTCACATTGAGGATGTGCGACATGATGCGGCCGATCTCGCAGTAGAGCACGCGGATCAGCTGCCCGCGCTTCGGCACCTCGATGCCGAGCAGCCGCTCGGCGGCCAGCGCGAAGGCGTGCTCCTGGTTCATCGGCGCGCAATAGTCGAGCCGGTCCAGATAGGGAATCGCCTGCAGATAGGTCTTGGCCTCGATCAGCTTTTCCGTGCCGCGATGCAAGAGCCCGATATGAGGATCGACGCGATCGACGACTTCGCCGTCCAGCTCCAGCACGAGGCGCAAAACACCATGCGCCGCAGGGTGTTGCGGGCCGAAATTGATGTTGAAGTTGCGGACGGAGGTCTCAGCCATGGATCGCCCTTGGCGATGAGTGAATGGTGAATGGTGAATGGTGAATGGTCATGCGCGTGCCCCATCCTGGTCCAGCGACCGAACGAACGAAACCAGCCTCTTGCCCAGCTTTGTGTAGCTCGGTTCCAGCTTCGCTGCCTGCTCCTGGGACAACAACCCGATCCGTATGCAAAGCATGGTATGTGTTTCCAGTTCCTTCAAAGAACCTTGTGCGATGCGAAGAAACTGAATGAACGTTCGTCGCTGTGCGCGACCAAACCCTTCCGCTATATTCGCCGGGATTGAGACTGCGCAGCGTCGCATCTGGGATGTGATTCCATACAATTCCTCGCGCGAAAACCCGCGCGTCAAAACATAGATTTCCTCGGCGATATCCATCGCCTCTTTCCAGACGATGAGATCGCGATAATCGCGTATAGCTTCCGGCGTCTTGTCCATTCACCATTCACTATTCACCATTCACTGCTTCGCTTTTTCGTCACCCGGCAGGACGTAATCAGTACCTTCCCACGGGGACAAAAAATCGAAATTGCGGAATTCCTGCTTCAGTTCCACAGGCTCGTAGATGACGCGCTTGGCTTCGTCGTCATAGCGCACTTCGACAAAGCCGGTCAGCGGGAAATCCTTGCGCAGCGGATGGCCTTCGAAACCGTAATCGGTCAACAGGCGGCGCAGATCGGGATGGCCGGAGAATAGCACGCCGTAGAGATCGTAGGCCTCGCGCTCGAACCAGTCGGCGCCGGGGAACACGCCGGTGATCGACGGCACCATGGTTTCCTCGTCGGCCTGCACCTTGACGCGGATGCGTACGTTCTGCTTCGGCGACAGGAGATGGTAGACGACGTCGAAGCGCTTGGCCCGCGACGGATAGTCGGCGCCGCAGACGTCGATGATCGAGATGAACTGGCAGCGCGCATCGTCGCGCAGGAAGGTTATCACCTCGACCAGATCGCGCGGCTCGACGTGAATGGTAAGCTCGCCATAGGCGATATCAGCGTCATTCACGCGGTCGATCAGCTTCTCGCCGAGATAGGTCGACAGTTCACTCAGGGATGCGGTCATGGATTTACCGTTCGATCGTGCCGGTGCGGCGGATCTTCTTCTGCAGCAGAAGGATGCCGTAAAGCAGCGCTTCGGCGCTCGGCGGGCAGCCGGGCACATAAATGTCGACCGGCACGATGCGATCGCAGCCGCGCACCACCGAATAGGAATAGTGGTAGTAGCCGCCGCCATTGGCGCAGGAGCCCATCGAGATGACGTAGCGCGGCTCCGGCATCTGGTCGTAGACCTTGCGCAGCGCCGGTGCCATCTTGTTGGTCAGCGTGCCGGCAACGATCATGATGTCGGACTGGCGCGGAGACGCGCGCGGCGCGACACCGAAGCGCTCGCTGTCATAGCGCGGCATCGAAGTGTGGATCATCTCGACCGCGCAGCAGGCAAGACCGAAGGTCATGAACATCAGCGAACCGCTGCGCGCCCAGGTGATCAGTGCCTCGGTCGAGGTGACGAGAAAGCCCTTGTCGGCCAGCTCATTGTTGATCTCGAGGAAGAAGGGATCGTCCGCCCCTACCGGCTGGCCGGTATTGGGATCGATGATACCTTTGGGCTTCGGCGCGACGAGGGTGCCTGAACTATCGTTCAATCCCATTCCAGCGCTCCTTTTTTCCATTCATAGGCAAAGCCGATGGTCAGCACCGCCAAAAACACCATCATCGACCAGAAGCCGAGCATGCCGATCTTCGAGAACGACACAGCCCACGGAAACAGGAAGGCCACTTCCAGGTCGAAGATGATGAACAGGATCGACACCAGGTAGAAGCGGATGTCGAATTTCATGCGGGCGTCATCGAACGAGTTGAAACCGCACTCGTAGGCGGAGAGCTTTTCGGGATCGGGATTGCGGTAGGCCACCAGGAAGGGCGCGGCCAGCAGCGCCAGGCCGACAACCAGCGCCACGCCGATGAACAGGACGATGGGCAGGTATGAGCTCAAGAGTGCGTTCATGCTCGGCTTTCCGTTGGCGCCAATCCACGTTGATTACAGCACCGGACCCTAATGCGGAAGCGTGACAGTTTAACCGCTGAACCGTTTTAAGGGCCTATGCTGCAACGCGGCGAGGGTTAGCGCAGCACTTCCAGCGAAGCAAGTCAAACCTTGTTCAAAAGACCGACCTGGACGGCATATCGCGGCAAACTGGTCCGATCCGCTCTTGTTTGATTTCCTTCGCTTTTTACTCCACTTTTCTCTCCTGACATGGTTGCCGCCAAAACCCTGCTAGCATCGGCCGGAATCACCCCCTCAAATCGCCCTCAGAGTGACGCCTGCATGAAGGAAAAGATTTCGCTCCCCATGGCCCGGCGCATCGCGCTTGCCGCCCAAGGGTTTCTCGATCCCCGCCCAATCGGCACGCCGAACCGCCGGCACTTCGCCCGGGTACTGGCCCGCACCGGCCTGCTGCAGATCGATTCCGTCAGCGCGGTGGTGCGCGCCCATTATATGCCGCTCTATTCGCGCCTTGGCCCCTACCCGCTCGCTCTGCTCGACAACGCGGCCGTGACGCGCAAGCGCACGGTGTTCGAATACTGGGCGCACGAGGCTTCCTTCCTGCCGGTCGAGACATACCCGCTGATGCGCTGGCGCATGGAACGGGCCGAGCGCGGCGATGAGATGTATCTGGGCCTCGCCAAATGGGGCCGCGAACACGCCGCCTATATCGAAGAGATCTACCGCCATGTCGCCGATCGCGGCCCGATCGCCGCTTCCGCGCTCGAAGGCCAGAAGGGCTCGGGCGGCTGGTGGGGCTGGAGCCACTCCAAGCATGCCTTCGAATGGCTGTTCTGGGCCGGGCGCATCACCACTGCGCACCGTCGCGGTTTCGAACGCTTCTATGATCTGCCCGAGCGTGTGCTGCCGCAGGCGATCCTCGATCTGCCGGTGCCGGCCGCCGAGGACGCGCACCGCGAATTGCTGCGCATTTCGGCCCGCGCCCACGGCATCGCGACATCAGGCGATTTGCGCGACTACTTTCGGCTGTCGCCGGCGGACATGAAGGGCCGGCTGGAGGAACTGGTCGAAACAGGCGAGCTTTTGCCGGTGCGTGTCGAAGGCTGGGACAAGCCGGCTTATCTTCACCGGGACGCCCGCCTGCCACGCAAGGTCGAGGCCCGAGCCTTGCTGGCGCCGTTCGATCCGGTCGTCTTCGAGCGGTCGCGCACCGAGCGTCTCTTCGACTTCCACTACCGCATCGAGATCTACACGCCGGCCGACAAGCGGCAATACGGCTATTACGTCCTGCCGTTCCTGCTCGGCGACAGGATCGTGGCGCGCGTCGATCTCAAGGCCGACCGGCCGGCCAGCGTGCTGCGCGTCCACGCCGCTTACGCCGAAGCTGGCGCCCCGCCGCGGACCGCCGCCGAACTGTTCGAGGAATTGAAGCAGATGCAGGGCTGGCTCGGCCTCGAACACATCGAAGTGACGTCCGCCGGTGACTTGGGTCCGGCGTTGGCCGACCTAACCGTGTCGTAAGCTCGCGTTGACACCGCTACCCGCAAAAGCCTAAATCCCGGTCGAGACGGTCTCTTCTCTTCAACGAGAGGAGCCAAGAGGGAATGCGGTGAGGGATATCTGTCCCAAATCCGCGGCTGTCCCCGCAACTGTAAGCGAAGAGCCAAGGCCTAAAGCCACTGGGATGGTCCCGGGAAGGCGGCTACCAAGGCGATGACCCGCGAGCCAGGAGACCTGCCGTCCGCGACTATAGAATCCGATCGCCCGGCGGGTTTCCGGGCAAGGAGCCGATCTTTGGACCACGACAGCAGTTTTTCGGCTGGCACAGCGGATGTTTCGTCCGGGCATGATGATGCGTTGGCCGGCGTCACCGTGATCGTCTGCGCCTCCTGTCGCGACGAGACCGGCTCCGACGCCCATCCTCGCGCCGGCGAACTGCTGGCGGACGACACGCGCCGCGCCGCATCTGGCGACAACATTCGCGTCCGCGGCGTTGAATGCCTCGGCAATTGCAAGCGACGTCTCAGCGCCGCCATCCTGCGCGACGGCTGCTGGAGCTATGTCTTCGGTGACCTGACCGCGACCAGCGGCGCCGACCTCGTTACCGGCGCCAAGCTCTTCGCCACCTCGACCGACGGCCTGATCCCGTGGCGCGGCCGACCCGACAGCCTGAAGCGCGGCCTCGTTGCCCGCATCCCTCCACTCGACATGCTGAAGGACTTGAAATGACAGTTTCCGTCTCCCGTGTTCCGTGCACCGTCGTCACCGGCTTTCTCGGCGCCGGCAAGACGACGCTGGTCCGCCATCTCCTGGAAAACGCCGGCGGCAAGCGTATTGCTATCATCGTCAATGAATTCGGCGACATCGGCATCGATGGCGAGATCCTGAAAGGCTGCGGCATCGATACCTGCCCGGAGGAAAACATCGTCGAACTGGCCAATGGCTGCATCTGCTGCACCGTCGCCGACGACTTCGTCCCGGCGCTCGACCAGATCCTGGCGTTGACGCCGAGGGTCGACCATATCCTGATCGAGACCTCGGGCCTGGCGCTGCCCAAGCCGCTGGTCCAGGCTTTCCAGTGGCCAAGCGTGAAGAGCCGCGTCACCGTCGATGGTGTGATCGCCGTGGTCGACGGCCCGGCGCTGGCCGACGGCCGCGTCGCCAACGACATGGATGCCTTGCAGGCGCAGCGCACCCAGGATGAGACGCTCGATCACGACGATCCGGTCGAGGAGGTGTTCGAGGACCAGATCGCCTGCGCCGACCTGATCATCCTGTCGAAGAGCGACCTGATGGACGCAGCCGGCACCGCCCGCGCCAATGCCATCATCAACGAACACTCCGCTCGCGCGGTGAAGATCGTGCCGACGTCGCACGGCAAGGTCGATCCCTCGGTGCTGCTCGGCCTGGGTCTGGCCGTCGAGGATGACATCGAAAACCGCAAGTCCCATCATGACGGCGCATTCGACCATGAGCATGACGACTTCGATACGTTCATCGTCGACATTGCCTCGATCGCCAATCCCGATGAACTGGCAAAGCGCGTCGCCACCGCCGCCGAGGAAGAAAACGTGCTGCGCGTAAAGGGCTTCGTCGAGGTCGGCGGCAAGCCGATGCGGCTGCTGCTGCAGGCCGTCGGGCCGCGCGTCAACCACTACTATGACCGCGCCTGGACCGCCACGGACGACCGCCGCTCGCGCCTCGTCGTCATCGGCCTCAAGGGGCTGAACCGCCCGGCTATCGAGCGTATACTCGCCGGCTGATTTCGGACACGGGTCGCGATGCACATCCTAACCACGACATCCGCCTCGCTCGACGACCTCGCCGAGCCGGTCGATCTGCGGCAGATGCCGGCGGATATTGTGGCCCTGTCCTTCACCGACAGCGATCTCGCCGGACTGGCAGCGGCCTGGAAGGCCGATGCCGGCCGCCTGCCCTCGATGCGGCTGGCCGCCCTGCGTGATCTGCGCCATCCCATGTCCGTCGACCTCTGGGTCGACAGCGTCGCCCGCCACGCCAAAATCATCCTCGTCCGCATCCTCGGCGGCTACGACTGGTGGCGCTACGGCTGCGACCAGCTTGCCTCGACCGCCCGCGAGCGCGGCATAAAACTGGCGCTGCTGCCCGGCGAATGCCGCGACGAGGATCTGCGCCTGATCGAAGCCTCGACGCTGCCGCGCGAAGAACTCGACGGCCTGCTCGACTATTTCCGCGAGGGCGGCCCGACGAATATGAGCGCGCTGATGCGGAGGCTGGCAAGGTTGGCGGGGTCTGATGCGGACGTAGCAGAGCCGGTCGCAGTGCCGAAAGCCGGTTACTACGACCCCGAACGCGGCGTCGTCCCCCTCCCCCTCGAGGGGAGGGTCCGGCCGCAGGCCGGGGGTGGGGTCCTCTCCGCAGCGCGCCGGCTCAAAGAGACGTCGAGTCCGGTCGTACCGACCCCACCCGGCCCTTCGGGCCACCCTCCCCTCGAGGGGGAGGGAAAGGTCGTGCCGATCCTGTTCTACCGCTCGATGCTGCTCGCCGCTGATGTCGCGCCCATCGATGCGCTGTTTGACGCTCTGCGGCAGCGTGGCATCAACCCGATCCCCATCTTCGTCTCCAGCCTCAAAGACCCAACGTCACTCGCCTTTGTCGAGACCGCGCTTGCCGCGCTGAAACCCTCTGCAATCATCACCGCGACCGCTTTCGCCTCCGGTGCCGAACCTGACGTCGAAACCCTGTTCGACAGAGCAGGCGTGCCTGTCTTCCAGGTTATCGTCGCCACCACCCGCCGCGACATCTGGCAGAACAACCAGCGCGGCCTGGCGCCCGCCGACCTTGCCATGCATGTCGTGCTGCCCGAACTCGACGGCCGCATCCTCGCCGGCGCCATTTCCTTCAAGGGCGAGAGCGAGGTCGACCCGGCACTCGGCCACCGCGCCTTCGCCAACCGGCCGGAAGCGGATCGCGTGGCGCAGGTGGCTGATCGTGTAGCGGCCTTTATCCGCCTACGGGAGACGCCCCGCGCGACGCGCAAGCTGGCCATTCTGATTCCGGACTATCCCAGTGCCCCGGGCCGCACCGGCTATGCCGTTGGCCTCGACGTGCCATCCAGCGTGCTGGCCATGCTGCATGATCTGAGGGAGCAGGGTTATGGTGTTGAGGGGATTCCGGAGACGCCGCGTGGGTTGCTGGGGCTGCTGGCGCGGAGCGGCGAAGGGCTGGGGCTGGAAGACTATGTTGGGTTCTCAAAAGAGTTGCCCGCCGAGGCAATCACAGCCGTAGAAGCCGCTTGGGGCAAGGCTGAAGGCGAGACAGGTTTGCGCGAGGCACCCCCCTCTGTCCTGCCGGACATCTCCCCCGCAAGGGGGGAGATTGGCAGTTCCGCCGCCGTCGCTCATTCTGCGACGTTCGTAGTTGGCGAAAGCAGCAGTGACAGCTCAATCTCCCCCCTTGCGGGGGAGATGTCCGGCAGGACAGAGGGGGGTGTTCAAGCGCACACCTCTGCCAAATTCTCCTTCCGCGCCGCAACCTTCGGCAACGTCACCGTTGCACTTGCCCCAGACCGCGGCCGTTCAGCCGACCGTCGCGCCGATTACCACGACCCGACACTACCGCCGCGCCATGCACTGATCGCCTTCGGTCTGTGGCTGCGCAAATCGCTCGGCGTTCATGCGCTGGTCCATGTCGGCGCCCATGGCACGCTGGAATGGCTGCCTGGCAAGACAGTTGCGCTCTCGGAAAACTGCTTTCCCGAGATCGTCACCGGTCCCCTGCCCGTGATCTATCCGTTCATCGTCTCCAACCCCGGCGAAGCGGCACAGGCCAAGCGGCGCATCGCCGCCGTCACGCTTGGCCATCTGCCGCCGCCGCTGACCGGTGCCGGCTTGGATGAAGACCAGCACAAGCTGGAAAGGCTGGTCGACGAATACGCCCAGGCCGACGGGCTCGACCGCCGCCGCCGCGACCGTCTGGCCAAGCTTATCGTCGACACCGCGCAAAAGACCGGCCTCGCCTCCGAAGCCGGCGTCGCCAGGACCGACGCGCCGGACGAGGCGCTGCGCCGCATCGACGCCTGGCTCTGCGACCTCAAGGATTTCGCTATCAAGGATGGGCTGCATATCTATGGCCGCGCCCCCGAGGACGAGCCCGACGCCATGCGCCGCCAAAGCGCGCAAGCCGAGAAGATGGCGCTGCTAGCGGCGCTCGATGGCCGCCACGTCAAGGCCGGTCCGGCCGGAGCGCCCGCGCGGGGGCGCTCCGATGTGCTGCCCACCGGCCGTAATTTGTTCACGTCGGACCCACGCACCATGCCGACGCCGACCGCTTATGATCTGGGCAAGGCGGCGGCGGAGGAAGTCGTGCGCGGCTACATGCAGTCGCATGGCGACTGGCCGCGCTCGCTGGTCATCGACCTCTGGGGCTCGGCATCGCTGCGCACTGGCGGCGAGGAGATCGCGCAAGGCCTGGCACTGATGGGCTGCCGGCCACAGTGGGACTCGGCGACCGGCCGCATCACCGGCATCGAGGTGCTGCCGCCGGCTGCCCTCGGAAGGCCGCGCGTCGACGTCACCTGGCGTATCTCCGGCCTGTTCCGCGACATGTTCCCGACGCAGATCGCGCTGATCGATGCCGCCGCCAACGCGGTTGCCGCGCGCGACGAGGAGGATTCTGAAAACCCGCTCGCGGCCAAAACCCGTGCCGATGGCAGAATCAGCCCGCGCATCTTCGGCACCTCGCCCGGCACCTATGGCGCCGGCGTCGAGGATCTGCTGTCGAGCGGCGACTGGGCGGCACGCGAGGAGATCGGCCGCGCCTATCTCGACGCCACATCGCATGCCTATGGAGGCGCGGAGGGCGAAGGCATCTCGGCGCCCGGCGCCTTCGAGGGCCGCATCGCCGAGGCCGATCTTCTCGTCCACACCGGCGACGACCCCGGCCGCGACATTCTCGAAGGCTCCGCCGATGTCGCCTTCATCGGCGGGTTTTCGGCCGCCCTTGCGGCGCTCGGCAGGAATGCCGACGTCATCGTGCTCGACACCACGGACCCGCAAAAGCCGAAGCCCCGCTCGGTCAGCGAGGCCGTATCGCGGGTGGTTCGCGCCCGCGCCGTCAATCCGCGCTTCATATCAGGCCAGATGCGCCACGGCCCGCGCGGCGCCTCCGAATTCGCCGAAACGGTCGACCGGCTGGTCGGCTTTGCCGAAACCACGCATGCCATATCGGGAACGCTGATCGAAGCCGTGCATGACGCCTATCTGGGCGATCCGGCTGTTCGCGCCTTCATCCTGCGCGAGAACCCCGCCGCCGCAAAAGTCATCGCCGAGCGCTTCCTGTCGGCGCGCCGGCGGGGCCTCTGGCATCCCTTGCGCAATTCCATAGACGACGATCTCACGGCCCTGATTGCCGAGGCGGAAGCGCTTGGGGTGGCGGCATGAACGCCTTCTCGCGTCGCGGCGCCTGCCCGGCTCTGGCAGCGCCCATGCAGACCGGCGATGGCCTGCTGGTGCGGCTCAACCCGGTCGCTGGAGGCCCATCTTCCGGAGGGTTGTCGCCGAAGCTTTTGATCGAACTTGCCCAATCCGCTTTGCGTCATGGCAACGGCATCATGGAAGTGACAGCGCGCGGCAGCCTGCAGATACGCGGGCTGACGGCGGAAAGCGCCGCGTTGCTGGCAACGGAGGTCGATGCGCTGGGCATTGCGGTGCGCACCGGTGTGCCGGTCGAGACCGGGCCGCTTGCCGGCATCGATCCTCAGGAGATCGCCGATCCGCGGCCTTTGGCGGAACGGATCAGGGCAGCGGTCGAAGAGGCCGGGCTGACGGAACGGCTCGGCCCGAAGGTTTCGGTTGTCGTGGATGGGGCTGGGCAGCTTGGGCTGGATTCGGTGACCGCCGATATCAGGCTGAAGGCGGTGCGCATCGATGCCGGAGTTCGGTGGCGGGTGTCTGTCGCGGGTGATGGGCAGAACGCGAAGCCGCTCGTCATCGTAGAAGACGATGCTGCGCGCGATATCGCTGTGGCTACGCTGAGGATGGTTGCCGAGAAAGGCCGCGAGGCTCATGGGAGGGATTTGTCGGAGAGGCAGTTGGCTTCTCTCGCAGGTTGGCATTCCTTCACACCCCCCTCTGTCCTGCCGGACATCTCCCCCGCAAGGGGGGAGATTGCGCTGTCGTCAATGATTTCGCCAATCACCAACGTTGTGCGAATCGCTGAGGCTGCAAAAGGAGTGCCGGCGCTGGAACTGCCGATCTCCCCCCTTGCGGGGGAGATGTCCGGCAGGACAGAGGGGGGTGTGAAGGATCTCCGACCCATCGGGCTTTTCCCTTTGAGCGGCCATGCCATCGCCCTCGGCATCGCTCTCCCCTACGGCAGCATGCCGGCGGACAAGATCATCGGCCTCGCCCAAAACGCCCTCACCCTCGGCACAACCGAAATCCGCCTCGCCCCCGGCCGCGCCTTGCTTCTCCTGGGCCAACCGGCGGCCGCCAGCCAATCTCTCCAGCAGACAGCCGCCACCCTCGGCTTCGTCACCTCTCCCACCGACCCGCGCACGCGCATTGCCGCTTGTCCTGGCACGCCGGCCTGCGGTTCCGGCCGGATCGCCACGCGCGACATCGCCGAGACGATCGCCGCCGAAAACGCCGACATTCTCGACTTCACGCTGCACATTTCCGGCTGTGCCAAGGGCTGCGCCCACCCCGGCCCGACGGCACTGACGGTGGTCGGCGGCGAAAACGGAGCCGGACTTGTCGTGAACGCGACGGCGAAGGGTCTTCCTGCCGGCTACAGGCCGGGCTATGACGCCGCACGTGGCATCGGCCACGTCGCGGCAATGATCCGCAGCGAACGATATCAAGGCGAAACCGCCGCCGCTTGCCTGACAAGGCTCGGGCCAGACGGTATCGCCGAGGCTTACCGACAGGCCCGAACTTACCAACAGGAATGAGCATGGCCGCCTACGACTACATCCATGACGGCACGGCGATCTACGAGCGCTCCTTCGCCATCATCCGCGCCGAGGCTGATCTTTCGCGCTTCTCCGAAGCCGAGGCCGATGTCGCCATCCGCATGATCCATGCCTGCGGTCAGGTCGAAGCATCAAGTCATTTCGTGTTCTCCACCGATTTCGTCGCCGCCGCGCGCACCGCTCTGGCGGCTGGCGCACCGATCTTCTGCGACGCTGAGATGGTCTCGCATGGCGTCACCCGCGCCAGGCTGCCGGCCGGCAACGAGGTGATCTGTACCTTGCGCGACCCGCTCACGCACGGCATTGCCAGGGAGATCGGCAACACCCGTTCGGCCGCCGCGATCGATTTGTGGGGCGAGCGCATGGCGGGGTCAGTGGTCGCCATCGGCAATGCACCGACCGCACTGTTTTATCTCCTGGAAAAACTGCGCGACGGGGCGCCGAAGCCGGCGGCCATCATCGGCATGCCGGTCGGCTTCGTTGGCGCGGCCGAATCCAAGGATGCATTGGCCGAGAATTCCTACGGCGTTCCCTATGCCATCGTGCGCGGCCGGCTTGGCGGCAGCGCCATGACTGCCGCCGCGCTCAATTCGTTGGCGAGGCCTGGCCTGTGAACGCACTTGTCAAAGGTCGTCTCGTTGGCGTCGGCACCGGTCCCGGTGACCCCGAGCTGCTGACGCTGAAGGCCGCGCGGACTCTGGCCGAGGCCGATGTCGTGGCGTATTTCGCCAAGCGTGGCAACAACAGCAACGCGCGCGCCATCGTCGAGGCCCAGTTCCGGCCTGAAATGACGGAACTGCCGTTGCTCTACCCTGTCACCACGGAAATCGACAAGGATCACGACGACTACCGGTCGCAGATCACGGCTTTCTACGAGGAGTCGGCCGAGAAGGTCGCCGAGCACCTCCAGGCAGGCCGAATGGTTGCCGTGCTGTCCGAAGGTGACCCGCTTTTCTACGGCTCCTACATGCATCTGCATGTGCGCCTTGCCCATCGCTTCCCCACAGAAGTCATTCCCGGAATCACCGCGATGTCCGGCTGCTGGTCGCAGACTGGTGTTCCGATCGTCCAGGGCGATGACGTTCTGACCGTGCTGCCGGGCACGATGAGCGAGTTCGAGTTGACCCGCCGGCTGGCCGACACCGATGCCGCCGTCATCATGAAGGTCGGCCGCAACCTGCCTAAGATCAGGCGGGCGCTGGAAGCCACCGGCAAGCTGACGCGCGCCGTCTATATCGAGCGCGGCACCATGGCCGGCAGCGTCTCGATGAAGCTTGCCGACAAACAAGACGACAAGGCCCCCTATTTCGCCATCGTGCTGGTCGCCGGCTGGTCCGGCCGGCCCGGCGTCTTGGGAGCGCAGGCATGAGCGGCCGTCTCACCGTCATCGGCCTCGGGCCTGGCAATGCCGATCAGGTCACGCCGGAAGCCAGCCGTGCCGTCGCCGAGGCCAAATTCTTTTACGGCTACAAACCCTATCTCGATCGGCTGGAACTGCGCCCGGACCAGACCCGCGTGGCTTCCGACAATCGCGAGGAACTTGCCCGCTCCAAGGACGCACTGGTCAAAGCCGCCGAGGGCCATGACGTCGCTGTCGTCTCCGGCGGCGATCCCGGGGTGTTCGCCATGGCGGCGGCCGTCTGCGAGGCGATCGAGGCCGGCCCGGCCGAATGGCGCACGGTCGATGTCGCCGTCGTGCCCGGCATCACCGCCATGCTTGCCGTTGCCGCCCGCATCGGCGCGCCGCTCGGCCATGATTTCTGCGCCATCTCGCTGTCCGACAATCTGAAGCCGTGGGAACTGATCGAGCTGCGCCTGCTGGCGGCGGCCGGCGCCGGCTTCGTCATCGCGCTCTACAATCCGATCAGCAAGGCGCGCCCCTGGCAGCTCGGCCGCGCCTTTGAATGCCTGACCGCGATCCTGCCTGGCACCACGCCGGTGATTTTCGGCCGCGCCGCCGGCCGCCCGGACGAGCGCATCGAGGTCTATCTGCTGGCGGACGTCGACGCGCAAAAGGCCGACATGGCCACCTGCATCATCATCGGCTCGCCGGAAACCAGGATCATCAAGCGCGCGGAGAAACCGGCGCTGGTCTACACGCCCCGTTCGGCAGCGGGCTCGACAAAATGATCGACCCCAAATTGATCAACAATGGCGGCCAGCGCTTCGACGGTTTCAGCCGAAGGCACATCCGGCAGATCAGGTCGTCGGATCATGATCACCTCGATGCCAAGCGCCCGCGCCGCGGCGATCTTGCCATAGGTCGCCTCACCGCCGCTGTTCTTGGACACGATGACATCGATGCGATGCTCTTCGAGCAGAGCGCGTTCGTCGGGCTCGCGAAACGGCCCTCGGGCCAGAAGATAGCGCGCATCCGGCACCGCCAGCCTCGGCTCGACCGGGTCGACGCTGCGAACGAGATAGTGGTGCTGGGACGCTGCTTCGAAGGCGGCGACCTCTTGCCGGCCGAGCGCCAGGAAAACGCGGCGCGGCGCGGGACCCAGCGCTTGCACGGCGTCGCCGACCGTATCGACCTGCGTCCAGCGGTCGCCCTCGACAATCTCCCAGCCCGGGCGCCGCAGGGCAAGGATCGGCACCCCGGCCGCGCGCGCGGCTTGCGCGGCATTGGCGGAGATTTGCGCCGCATAGGGATGCGTGGCGTCGATCATCAGGTCGACGCCCGTCTCCCGGAGATAGGCGGCCAGCCCATCGGCACCGCCAAAGCCTCCGCTTCGTACAGGCACGCCCTGCGCAACCGGGCTCTCGGTGCGCCCAGCCAGCGAGAGCGTGATCGACAGATCGGCGCGCTCGGTCAGTTTTCCAGCCAGTTGCCGGGCTTCCGTGGTACCGCCGAGGATCAGAATGCGGTGGGTCATCATGCCTGCTAAGGGTCCGCGCGGCGCCAAGCTCACCTCAAGATGGCTCACCATCGTCGGTATCGGCGAGGACGGTTTAGCGGGTCTCGGCGACGAGGCCAAGCAGCGGATTGCGCAGGCGGAGATCATCTACGGCGGCAAGCGGCACCTGGCGCTTGTCACTTCCTTCGCCAAGGGCGAAGCGCGCCCATGGCCGGTTCCTTTCGATGCCGAGATGCGAGACGTACTCGCCCTTGCCGGCAGGCACGTCTGCGTGCTCGCCTCCGGCGACCCTTTCTTCCATGGCGTCGGCGCCACCCTCGCCCGCAAGGTCAAGCCCCGGGAGATGCATGTCATCCCGGCGCCATCGGCCGTTTCGCTGGCGGCCGCGCGGCTTGGCTGGGCGCTGCAGGATATCGATACCGTCTCGCTGCATGGCCGGCCGCTCGACCTGATCCGCCCGCTGTTGCAGCCGAACGCGCGCATCCTGGCGCTGACGTCGGATGCCGAAGCACCCGCGGCAATCGCTCGCCTGCTCACCGAACTCGACTTCGGCGCGTCGCGGCTGACTGTCCTGGAGGCGCTGGGCGGGCCAAACGAGAATCGGCGCACGGCCCGCGCCGACGCCTTCGACCTCGAAAACATCAATCCACTCAACGTGCTGGCCATCGAGATTGATTCTAGCCCGCAAGCGCGCGTGCTGCCGCTCACATCAGGCCTTGCCGATCATCTGTTCGACCATGACGGCCAGATCACCAAGCGCGAAATCCGTGCCGTCACCCTGTCGGCTCTGGCGCCGAGGCGTGGCGAATTGCTGTGGGACATCGGCGCCGGCTCCGGTTCCATCGGCATCGAATGGATGCTGGCCCACCCCTTGATGCGCGCAATCGCCATCGAGGCCGATCCGATCCGCGCCGCCCGCATTGGCCGCAACGCGACCGCCTGTGGCGTTCCCGGCCTTGTCGTGGTGGTAGGCAGCGCGCCCAAGGCGCTTGCCAGGCTCGACATGCCTGACGCGATCTTCATCGGCGGCGGCGGCAGCGATGCCGGCGTGTTGAACGCCGCCATCAAGGCCCTGCGCGCCGGCGGTCGTCTTGTGGCCAATGCGGTGACGCTGGAGATGGAAACCCTGCTTCTCGCCCGCCATGTCTCGCTCGGCGGCGACCTTACCCGGATCGCCATATCCCGCGCTTCGCCCGTCGGCTCGATGCAGGCCTGGCGGCCGGCCATGCCGGTCACCCAATGGAGCTGGCTGAAGCCATGATGGTCGCGGGCATCGGCAGCCGAAAGGGCGTGAGTGTCGAGGACGTGCTTGCCGCGATAGAAACCGCGCTCGAAGCGCATGGGCTGACGATGACGGCGCTTTCGGCGCTGGCGACTGCCGCGCTGAAGAAGGATGAAGAAGCCATCCCTTCCGCTGGCCGCGCGCTGCGTCTTCCGGTCATCGTCGTCGATGACTCAGCGCTCCAGGCCGCCTCGCCGGACACGCTCAGCCATTCCGACCTCTCGCAGGATCTGGCCGGCACGCCATCGGTTTCCGAGGCATCAGCCCTTGCCGTCGCCGGCGCCGGTGCAAAACTGCTCGGCCCCCGCACGGTGCTCGGCCCGGTCACTTGCGCCATCGCCATCAGCGGAGACGCGCCATGACCGTCCATTTCATAGGCGCCGGTCCTGGCGCCGCCGACCTCATCACGCTGCGCGGCGCAAGGCTGCTGGCAAGCTGCCCGGTCTGCCTTCATGCCGGTTCGATCGTCGCGCCCGAGCTTTTGCAGCACTGCGCGCCGGGGACAAAACTGATCGACACCGCGCCGATGTCGCTCGACGAGATCGAGGCCGCATTTCTGGACGCTCATAACGCCGGCCATGATGTCGCCCGCCTGCATTCCGGCGACCTGTCGGTATGGAGCGCCGTGGCCGAGCAGATCCGCCGGCTGGAAAAGCATGGTATTCCCTACACGCTGACGCCGGGTGTGCCGTCCTTCGCCGCCGCCGCCGCCGCACTTCGCCGTGAGCTGACCATTCCCGAGGTCGCGCAAAGCCTGGTGCTGACCCGCATTTCCGGCCGCGCATCAAAAATGCCGCCCGGCGAAACGCTGGCCGGCTTCGGCCGCACCGGCGCCACGCTCGCCATTCATCTTGCCATCCACGCCATCGACCGCGTCGTCGCCGAGCTGACCCCACACTATGGCGGCGATTGCCCGGTGGCGATCGTCTTCCGCGCCTCCTGGCCGGACGAACGCGTGCTGACCGGCACGCTGGCGACCATCGAGGCGCTGCTGGCCGCCGACCCGATGGAGCGCACGGCCATCATCTTCGTCGGCCGCTCGCTGGCGGCGGAGGGCTTTGGCGAGAGTTCATTGTACGACGCCCACTATCAGCGGCGTTTTCGCGGGCGGGACGGATTGTGAGCGGCAGCACTAAAAATACCGGCGATAACGCCACGCTCGAAAAAGCTTTGTCCCGGCTGAATTTCAAGCCGCGCCGGCTCGAGCCAGGCCATGTCTGGCTGGCCGGCGCCGGCCCCGGCGACCCCGGCTGCCTGACGCTGGAAGTGCTGGCGGCGTTGGCCGAGGCGGATGCGCTGGTCTACGACGCGCTGGTGTCATCGGATGTCGTCGCCGTAGCCGAAAATGCCGAGCTCTTCTTTGCTGGCAAGCGCGGCGGAAAACCGTCGATGAAACAGGACGACATCACCGCCCTTTTGGTGCGGCTGGCACGCGGCGGCCGCCGCGTCGTCAGGCTGAAGGGCGGCGACCCCTATATTTTCGGCCGTGGCGGCGAAGAGGCTTTGGCGCTGGCGCGAGAAGCTATCCCGTTCCGCGTCCTGCCCGGCCTGACATCGGGGCTCAGCGCGCTGGCCGCGACCGGCATCCCGGCCACCATGCGCGGCATCAACAAGGCCGTGATCCTGGCCACCGGCCACGCCGCCGGCACCGATGACGATCTCGACTGGGCGGCAATCGCCCGAACCGGCCAGCCTGTCGTCGTCTATATGGGCATGGCCAATCTGCCCCTGATCGCCGCGGCGCTGCTCGACGGCGGGCTGGCGCCGTCGACCCCGGCGGCGGTGATCGTCGCCGCGACGACGCCGCAGGAGCGGACTGTCGTTGCCACGCTCGCCACCATTGCCGAGGAAGCGGTCGCCGCAGGCCTTGCCTCGCCGGCGCTGATCGTCGTCGGCGGCATCGTCGCCATGCGCGCGGCCCTGGCAGGCGAAGCATGACGGCTCGCGCGATCATCATCGGCGCGCCGCGCTCCGGCTCGGGCAAGACCAGCGTCACCATCGGCATCCTGCGCGCGCTCACCCGGCGCGGGCTGAAAGTGCGGGGCGCCAAATCCGGTCCCGACTATATCGACCCCGGCTTCCACACCGCAGCCACGGGGCTTTCCGGTGTCAATCTCGACAGCTGGGCGATGCCGCCGTCACTGCTCAACGCGCTGGCGGCGCAGGCAGCGGACGACACCGATTTCGTCATCCTTGAAAGCGCCATGGGCCTGTTCGATGGCATTCCGGCTTCGCCGGGCCGCACCGGTTCGGCGGCCGACCTGGCGCGGCTCTACGGCCTGCCGGTGCTGCTGGTGCTCGACGTGTCCGGCCAGTCGACCACCGCAGCCGCCGTCGCCAAGGGTTTTGCCACCTATGATCCGGATGTCCGCATGGCCGGCGTCGTGCTCAACCGGCTGGGCAGCGAGCGGCACCGCCGGCTGTCGGGCGACGCCATCGAGGCGATCGGCCTGCCGGTCGTCGGCGCCATCCTGCGTGATCCCTCGCTCAACCTGCCCGAGCGCCATCTCGGCCTCGTCCAGGCCGGCGAATATGCTGACCTGATGGCGCATCTCGACCGGCTGGCCGACATGGCGGAAAAGTCGCTCGACCTCGATGCGATCATGGCCCTGGCAACGCCCCTCACCCCAGCGCCCGGCGGCTTCGACGACGCGCTTGTGCCGCCCGGTCAACGCATTGCGCTGGCCGAGGATGCCGCCTTCACCTTCCTCTATCCGCATGTCGCCGCCTACTGGCGCAAGGCGGGCGCGGAAATCGTCCCGTTCTCGCCGCTCGCCGACGAGGCACCCGACGAGGATTGCGATGTCTGCTGGCTGCCCGGTGGCTATCCCGAGCTTCACGCCGGCCGGCTCGCCGCCGCCGCGACTTTCCGCGCCGGGATGGAGCGTTTTGCCGCGACGAAGCCCATTCATGGCGAGTGCGGTGGCTTCATGGTGCTTGGTGAAGCGCTGGAGGACGCGTCTGGCGAAACGCACAAGATGCTCGGCCTGCTTGGCCATTCCACCAGCTTTGCCAAGCGCAAGATGAACCTGGGCTATCGCGAGGCGCGGCTGCGTGCCGACTGCCCGCTGGGCCCGGCTGGCGCGCTGATCCGTGGCCACGAATTCCACTATGCGCAGATGCTTGCTGCCGGTAACGACGAGCCGCTGGCCGACCTCGCCGACGGCCAGGGCAATCCGATCGGCGCCTCGGGCTATCGGCGCGGCCATGTCAGCGGCACCTTCTTCCACGCCATTGCGAGGGGCTAGAGCATGAAGTTCAAGAACTTGGCTCTTTCACCGCGGCAGATCCTCGATGACATCGCGCTTTGCCTGGTCTTCTTCACCCGCCTGCCGCTGCCCGTCTTCGATTTTCGTGGCCGCGGCCTTGCCGTGGCGATCTGGGCCGCACCGGTCGCCGGCCTCGTCGTCGGCCTGATCGGCGCCATCGTCTTTGCCACGGCGGAACGGTTTGGCCTTGCCATGGCTCCGGCGGCCGCCCTTGCCCTTGCGGCTACCCTGCTCACCACCGGCTGCCTGCATGAGGACGGGCTGTCGGATGTTGCCGACGGCTTTGGCGGCGGCAAGGCGCGCGGCAAAAAACTGGATATCATGCGCGACAGCCGCATCGGCGCCTACGGTGCGGCGTCGCTGGCTCTGTCGCTGCTCATCCGCTGGAGCGTCCTTTCGCAACTCGTCGACCCCACACAGGCGCTCTTCGCCCTTGTGGCCGCACACGCGGCCTCGCGCGGCGTGCTTGGCGCCTTCATGCATCTCTTGCCGCCGGCGCGGATCGACGGCCTGTCGGCCGACGCCGGCACCGTTTCGCAGGAAATCGCCATTGCCGGCGCCGTGCTCGGCGCGATCCCGCTCCTCCTGCTCGGGCTGGGCGGCGCCGTCTTCGCGCTCATCCTGCTCGGCCTGCTGTTTGCCGCGTTCCGAGCTCTTTGCCTCAACCAGATCGGTGGCCAGACCGGCGACACGATCGGCGCCTTGCAACAGGCGAGTGAAATCGCGGTGCTGCTCGTCGCTTCAGTAGCCCTTTCCTGATTCCCCTTTGACTTGATTCCCTTTTGGAGACTTTGCCCCCATGCCCTTCAAATCACTCGATGAATTGCGCGCCGCTTGCCTCGACCTGCCGGCCGGCAGCGATGCCGCGGCCAATGCCGTTGCGCACCGCCAGGACACCCTGACCAAGCCGCAAGGGAGCCTCGGCCGGCTGGAGACGATCGCCGCATGGCTGGCACGCTGGCAGGGCCGCGACATGCCAAAACTCGACCGCGTAAAAGTCTTCGTCTTCGCCGGCAACCATGGCGTCACCGCGCAAGGTGTGTCGGCCTATCCTTCTGAGGTCACCGTGCAGATGGTGGCGAATTTCGCCGGCGGCGGTGCCGCCATCAACCAGCTCGCCCGTGTGGCTGGCGCCGAACTCGACGTCATTCCGCTCGATCTCGATCATCCGACCGGCGACTTCACACAAGTACCGGCCATGGACGACAAGGCATTTCTGGCGGCCGTATCGGTCGGCTATGACGCGGTGACGAAAGACCTCGACCTCATTTGCTTCGGCGAAATGGGCATCGGCAACACCACGCCGGCCGCCGCCATTACGGCGGCGCTGTACGGCGGTGGTGCTGAAAAATGGACCGGGCGCGGCACCGGCGTCGATGACGCCGGCTTGAGGCGCAAGGTGGTCGCCATCGAAGCCGGCCTGAAGCGCCACGCCTCCGCCCTCGCCGATCCGCTGGGGGTTGCTGCCGCGCTCGGTGGCCGCGAACTCGCCGCCATCTTCGGCGCGACACTGGCCGCCCGCCATCTAGGCATCCCCGTGCTGCTCGACGGCTTCGTCTGCACCGCCGCCGTAGCTCCGCTGGCCAGGCTGCATCCGACCGGGCTCGCCCACACAATTGCCGCGCACGTTTCGGCAGAATCCGGCCACCGTGGCCTGCTCGAAGCCCTCGGCCTGCCGCCGCTGCTCGATCTCGGCATGCGGCTCGGCGAAGGCTCCGGCGCCTGCCTCGCCGTCAACATCGTCCGCTCGGCGCTGGAGTGCCATGCCCGTATGGCGAGTTTTGCCGAGGCGGGGGTGTCGGAGAAGTAAATCCGTCAAAATCTCAACGTAATTGAGCAAAAATAATAACGCCGTTTTTGATTGTTCCATGAGACGAGAAAAGCTCATGGAGAGATCAAACGATGTATTTGAAGACAACAATTTTCATTGCACTGCTTTGCAGCACTGTTGCGCCAGCGTTTTCTCAGACGAGACAGGCGGGCCGCGGCGGGCCGATGACGCCGGCCTTGCCAAGGTGCAGTCCGGCATCACCATGAGCATTCCGGTCAAGGACGGTGAAGACATCGCCGCGCAGCAAGAGGCCGGGCTGCGTTCCTTCTACAAGCTCGCAGCCGGCAGTTGCGCCATGGTGATCGAAACCATCGCCGACAGTTGCGAAGTCACCAACGTCACCACCAACGTCAACGCCAGGGATCGCAGCATGGGTGCCGCTGCCGGATCGCAGATCACCGTGACCGGTCAGATCGCCATGAAGGTCAAGTTCAAGGCCAGCCTCGGCAAGCCTGCACCGTAACCAACCCATACCTAAGACGCGTCAAAACGCGCCTCGCTTTCAAGGTTTTCCACCAGTCTGTGAAGAATTTGGTGGGTATGGTTCGACTTCAGGGCTTCTTTTCGTCGGCGTAGCCTGCTCCTCCGCGATAAGGAGGTCCGATATCTCGTGGAACAGCGCCTGAACCTTTGCCTGCCTCTCCACCGACTTCTCCGACTTTCCGCCGGATGCCAGGTTTGCCGCCAGTTTCTTCAAGCCGCGCTCAATGAATTCGTCGGACTTGCTCTCCTTGAAGAGCCCGAGGAATTTCTGCCAGGCCCAAAGTGGGATGCCCGACAGCCTGTCGTCGAAGAGATTCTCGATGTATTCCTTCATCACGCCCGACCGGGCCAGCCGCCCGAAGTTGCCGCCGCCATCGCTCACGGCACGGTCGGCGATCGCATCGCTCTTCATCGGATAGTTCGTCGAGACCGTCGACAGGATGAGGCTGTTGTCGTTCGTCCCGCCTTTGGCATGCTCCCAGTGCCAGTTCCGGAACTCCGCAGCATGCCGCGCCCCGATGACGAACGGGGTGAACACCTGCGGCGACCCGGAGATCACCTTCGACAGCGTCCACGGAACGACGACCAGCAGGTCGGCCGACGCACATACGGCTGGGGTGACTTGGAAGCGGAAGCTCGGCTCCTCTTCCTTGGCCAGGGCATACCAGCCCTTCAGCTCGATCCCGAGGATCACCTTCGGCTCCACGTCCGGACCGGACGCGCGCAGAACAACGTCGGGGAACGTCTGAGGCTGCCGCTCAAAAGCGTAGAGCGAATACTTCTGGTCCGGGTCCGCACAGGCCGCCGAAGGGTTCCCAAACGACGTCGCCGACGTCAGTCGACGCGTTGATGATCCGCTCGATCAGCTTGAGCGGCTTCTGGTTGATGTGCAGGCTCTTCATCCCCTGGCTCCGCAGCCGCTCGTCGCCGCGCACGGCGGGCTCGTCCCAGACGTTCGTGACGCCATGGACGTGCGACCATTTCGAACGCATCCGGGACCACTGCTGCTCCGTCAGGGGTGTGGTTCCGTCGAGGGAGAAATAGGGGCGGCTCGTCGGCTCGCCGTGCTTCGTCGCGTACTTGGCCAGCTGCTCCATCTTGTCGGCAGGCGGGAAATACCAGAGGTGGCACTGGGTGAAGTATTTGCGGGTCGCCGCGTTCTTGACCCCGCAGGCCTCGTTCGTCTTATAAAGGGGGAGGCCACTGCGCAGCCACTCGCGCCGCAGCCAGTCCTTCATGGACAGCATTTCGCCTTCGGCCGTGGGCACCCTCCAGTCGCGGATGTACTGGACGCATATTTCGGTGACGACCGGGAAGCCGCGGATTGTGTCGCCGTTGACGTTGCCAGCGATGTGCCCGATGCCCTTGTTCCAGACGTGCGCGGCCTTGTACCTCCAGCCGTTCGCTTTCAGGACGTGATGGACCTCGGCCCAGCCGACCTCCGAACACCAAAACCAGAGCGTCGTTTCAGGGGTCGCGGCGCGCGACCATTCCGCGATGTGCGGTGCGTACCACTCGTCGAGCCCATCTGCGGTGTGTGGCTCTCCCGGAAACAGCGCTAGCCCGTAGGGACCGTCGGCAATGATGGCCGTCGGCTTGGGCCATTGTGAATAGCAGTTCATGGAGTCGCCGAGCGCGATAGACGCCTTGCCGCCGCTACTGGTCTCCGCGACAGCCGGAGACTTCGGCATAGCTTTTGCGAGCTTTACGACGTTGTTCTCGGTCATGACCACCCCCATGTACTCCCTTAACCGGAACGACGCAGTCCTTCCGGTGCCCCGACAAACAGGGAACATATATCCGAAACGAATTCTAGATGCCAGAAGAAGTTCTTTATTTGTTCTCTTCGCTCGGCTACGATTCCCGGCACGTCACCTGGCGCTGAACGATGCCTACGCGACGCTGCTGCACGTGGCGCTCGCCTAAAGCCCCATGTGGGGCGTGAGGCGCGCAAAACCACGCCTAACGTTCACGCCCTGTTCCAGGGTCTTTCCACCAAGTCTTTGAAGAATTTGGTGGGTGCGCACAGGATTGAACTGTGGACCCGCTGATTAAGAGTCAGCTGCTCTACCAACTGAGCTACGCACCCACTCGGCCGGCAAAAACCGGCGTTGGCGGGCATATAGCCGCCACCATCGGTCCTGTCCAGCCCTGCCGGAATCATTTCCCGACAAATCGCTTAAGTGCCGCACATGGTCAGACGAACAGCTTGCCTTCGGCCACCTTGACCGCATTACCGCCGATGCGTGCGGAGGCCAGTTTTCCGCCTTCCACGGTCAGTTCGAGGCGAATTCGCGATGGCCTGCCCATCTCCAACCCCTGTTCGATCCACAGCTGCCAAATGCCGTCGGTCGGCGCGTCGAAATGCATGATCGCGCCGGCAAAAGCCGCTGCCGCCGAGCCGGTTGCCGGATCCTCGTAGGAAGGCGTGCCTGGCACGATCATACGCACATGGAAGGCGCTTTCGTGGTTCACCGTCTCGCGGCAATAGACATAGGGGCTGGCGAAGGCCCACTCGCTCTTGCGTGGCGCCAGTTCCGACCAGGCCTGGTTGTCCAGACGGATGCGGCCCGCCACTTCGAGATTGGCGACCGGAATGGTCACATAGGGCACGCCCGCCGACCAGAACGCGACGCGATGATTCTCGAAACCGATTTCGTGCGGCGTCAGGCCAAGGGCCGCACCGATAGCCTCCGGGTCGGCCTCCAGCTTCAGCGGCTCCGGCAGCTTCGCCAGGTCGAACTCGGCAAAGGTCGCTCCATCATGCTTGCTGACGGCACAACGCACCGGGCCGATGTTTTCCTCCAGCACGAAGATGCCGGCGCCGCCCTCCTCCGCCAGCTCGGCCAGCGCGATCGCCGAACCCACCGTCGGGTGGCCGGCGAACGGCATTTCATAGTCGGGCGTGAAAATGCGGATGCGGTTTTTATGCTTGGGATTGTCCGGCGGCAGCACGAACACCGATTCCGACAGGTTGAATTCGCGCGCGATGGCCTGCATCGCGGCGGTATCCAATCCCTTGCTGTCCAGCACGACGGCCAACGGATTGCCGGCCAGTCGCTCGGTCGTAAACACGTCGTAAAGCAAGTAATTCCGGGTTTTCATTCCTGCCTCAATCCCAACATGGGCGAAATTTAATTTGATATTTGAACCGTCAAGCCTGATCTGTGCACAGATAGAGACATTGCCCATTATAGGGGTCCAGCGTGGACCAGATTGTCAATCTGCCAAAGACGGAATCGGATTCCGCCATCGAGACGGCGCTCGGGCTCGACAAGACGGACCTGCGCAAGTCGCGCCGGCGCGGCTGGCTCTATGCGCTGCCGGCGCTGATCGTGCTCGCCGCCGGGCTTGGCGCCTATCAGTGGTATGCCGGCTCGCCGGCCAAGGTTGATTACACCACAGTGCCTGCCGCCAAGGCCGACCTCACCGTCGCGGTGTCGGCGACCGGCACGCTGCAGCCGCTCACCCAGGTCGATATTTCCAGCCAGCTCTCCGGGATCATCCGTTCGGTGTCTGTCGAGGAGAACCAGCAGGTCAAGAAGGGTGACGTGCTGGCGGCGCTCGACACGACCAAGCTGCAGGTCCAGATCGAACGGGCCGAAGCCTCGGCCAAGGCAGCGGCGGCCAATGTCGAGGACGCCACGGTGACGCTGACCGAGAACGAAAAGGCGCTTGTCCGCGCGGCGGCTTTGACCAAGCGCGGCATGGCGACCGACCAGTCGCTCGAGGCGGCGACCGCGACGCGCGATCGCTCCAAGGCCGCGCTCGACAGCGCCCAGGCTAACCTCGCCATCGCCAATGCCGATCTGAAATCGCAGCAGACCGACCTTGCCAACAGCACCATCTATGCGCCGATAGACGGCATCGTGCTGACGCGCTCGGTCGACCCCGGCCAGACGGTCGCTTCCTCGCTGCAGGCGCCGGTGCTGTTCATCATCGCCGCAGATCTCAGAAACATGGAACTGGTGGCGGCGGTGGACGAGGCCGACATCGGCGCGGTCAGATCCGGCCAGCATGCCCGCTTCACCGTCGATGCTTTCCCGGAGCGGCCGTTCGATGCCGAGATCCGCGACATCTCCTATGCCTCGGTGACCACCGACGGCGTCGTCACCTACAATGCGCGGCTCAAGGTCGACAACAACGAGCTGTTGCTGCGACCCGGCATGACCGCCACCGTTTCGGTCGTCACCAAACAGGCCAAGGGCGTGCTCACCGTGCCGGCCACCGCCTTTCGTTATCGGCCCACGGCGCCTGCCACCCGCGCGTGGAGCATGAGCGACCTGTTCACCGGCCGCATGGGTCGCCCCGGCGGCAACCGCCAGCGCCAGGCCGCGACGGCGCCTACCGATGGCTCGCGCACGCTGTACGTGCTGGAGAACGGGCGTCCGCGCCCGGTCAACGTCAAGATCGGTTCCACCGACGGCGAACTGACCGAGATCACCTCCGGCCTGGACGAAGGCGCTCAGGTTATCACAGCGTCGCAGCAGCGGAGCTGATACCGTGGCCCCGAGCGCGACGCTCATCACCTTCGACAAGGTCTGGAAGAGCTACGGCCAGGGCGAAGCCAAGGTTCATGCGCTGGCCGGCGTCGACCTTGCGATCCAGCGCGGCGAATTCGTCGCCATCATGGGGCCGTCCGGCTCCGGCAAGTCAACGGCGATGAACATCATCGGCTGCCTCGACACGCCGACGGCCGGAACCTATTCCTTCATGGGTATCGACGCCGGCCGTCTCGACCGCAACCGCCGCGCCATGCTGCGCAACCTCTATGTCGGCTTCGTCTTCCAGGGCTACAATCTGCTGGCCCGCACCACGGCGGCCGAAAATGTCGAACTGCCGCTGATCTACCGCGGCGTTGCCGCCCGCCAGCGCCGCGACCTTGCCATGCAGACGTTGGCGGAGGTCGGCCTTGTCGGCCGCGAACACCACACCCCGGCGGAACTCTCCGGCGGCCAGCAGCAGCGGGTGGCGATCGCGCGCGCCATCGTTACCCGCCCAACCTTACTCGTCGCCGACGAGCCGACCGGCAATCTCGACACCGCCCGCACGCACGAGATCATGGAGTTGCTGACCAGGCTGAACACCGAACTTGGCCTGACCATCGCCATGGTCACGCACGAGGCCGACGTTGCCGGCTATGCCGAACGCACCATTCGCTTCCTCGACGGCCACGTCGCCTCCGATACAATAAAGCTGGAGACGGCGTAGCCATGATCTGGGAAACCGTCCGCCTCTCGCTCCGCTCGATCCGCCGCAACGTGCTGCGCTCGTTCCTGACATTGCTCGGCATCGTCATCGGCGTTGCAGCCGTCATCGCCATGCTCACCATCGGCTCGGGCACCACCGAAAAGGTCAAGGCCGACATCTCCAAGCTCGGCAGCAATCTGCTGGTCGTCCGTTCCGGCCGCCCGGCCGGTCCCGGCGGTCCGGGAGGGCTCGATCAGGTGGCGCGTCCGCTGGCCGAAAAGGACCTGGCGGCGCTCGTTGCGCACCTGACCGGCGCTCGCGCCATTTCGCCGGCCTCGCAAAAGCAGGTCCGCGTCATCTTCGGCACCGAGAGCCTGACCTCGGGCGTCACCGGCACCGACAGCGCCTATCTCGATGCGCGCGACTGGAAGCTGGTGTCCGGCCGCCCATTCAGCGATTCCGAAACCCGCTCGGGCACCGGCGTGTGCCTGATCGGCGAGACGGTGCGCCAGCAGTTCTTCGGCGCCGGTGATCCGGAGGGCGAGATCATCCGCGTCAACCGCACCTCCTGCAAGATCATCGGCCTGCTCGAGCCCAAGGGCTATACCGGCTTCGGCCAGGACCAGGACAATGTCGTCTTGATGCCGCTGCATGCCTATCAGCGCCGCATCGCCGGCAACCGCGACATCGACAACATCTACATCGCCGCCGACGACCGCACGCCGACCAGCGAACTGCAGCCGCGCGTCGAGGACATTTTGCGCGATGCGCGCCGCATCACGCCCGAGCGCGAGAGCGATTTCGCCATCCGCGACATGACCCAGATCGCCGACGCCATGGCCAGCGCCACCACCACCATGACCGGCATGCTGGGCGCGGTCGCCGGCGTCAGCCTGCTGGTCGGCGGCATCGGCATCATGAACATCATGCTGGTGTCGGTCACCGAACGCACCCGCGAGATAGGCATCAGGCTGGCCATCGGCGCGCATGAAAAGCACATCCTCATCCAGTTCCTGGTCGAGGCGACGGTGCTGTCGCTGCTCGGCGGCATCATCGGTATCCTGATCGGCCTGGCGTTGGCCGGCCTCGCTTCCGTAACGCTGACCATCCCCTTCGCGCCAAGCCCGGCGGTCATCCTGCTCGCCGTCGGCTTCTCCGCGCTGATCGGCATGGTGTTCGGCTTCTTCCCGGCGCTGCGCGGCGCCAGGCTCGACCCGATCGATGCGCTAAGGCACGAGTAGGGGCAACGCAGTCGGAAACGCTCCCAGCGCTCCGACCGGCTTTTGCACAGTCTTCACAGCTCCACCTTGCTCCGCCACTGTCGCCGCACCGTTCGCGATGCTAGGGCACTCGCCTTGGGCGGAGGAATAGCGGATGAGCAAAAAAGCGCGGCTGATCCTGGCGATGGTCATCATCGAGGCCTGTCTGGCGGGCATCTGGTGGTATCTCGCCCGCTACGGCCTTGCCAATCCCGATCGCGTCACATCGGATTTTCAGGCGATCGTCGGCCAGACCATAGGAATGGCGATGGGCGGCTTGCTGGGCATCGGCTTTATCCTGTTCCTCGTCGCTGCTCGCAACGATCGCAAGGACGCGCAGAACAAGACGCGCGGTTAGAGCAATTCCAGGAAAAGTGTGAAGCGGTTTTCCGTCCGGAATTGCGTCAAAACAGAGAGTCCTTGCCCGCAAAATGCCACTCGATCAGCGGCTTCATATGCGGCGACAGCCCGACCGGCAGGTCGGCGGCATGGCGGATGATCACCGGGCCCTCGATCTCCGGATCGGTTTCGGTGGCGACGAAAGCCGAGATGCGCCGGGCGATCTCGTCGGCGGGCGCTGTCGCGTGATAACGCCGGAAGATCACCGTGCCGCTATTGGTCGACAGGGCGTGGTAGCGCTTGCCGCGTTCGGCACCCGACAGGTCGAGCCCGGTTTCCTCGCGCACCTCGCGGATCATGTTGAAATCGACATCGACCAGACCATCGCGAAAGTCGATCGGCTCGAACGAGCCGGCGGCGAAATAGACGCTGCCTGCGTTGACCGTGTGCGGTCCCATGCGGATCGCCACCAGCGCATTGTCGCCGGCCACCAGCATGGCATGCGCATAGGCATGCTCGGCGCCCGAATTCTCACGCCTTTTTCGCCACAGCAGGAAAGTCGAGTAATTGACCGCATGGCAGCGGCCGACGAGACGGTTGTCGCGGTACGCGAGTTGCGACAGCAGCACCACTATGCCATCGAACAGCGCCGGATTGGCGGCGATTTCGCGCTGCCAATTCTCGGCGATGGCCTCTGCATTGTCCCAGGCGAAGGGATGCGGACGGGGATCGAGCCTGACGTCGACGGCGTCGACGGGCAGGATGACATTGCGCGGCAGGTCGAAACTCATGGGCGTATCAAACGATGTCCAGGGTGATGGCCACCGGACAATGGTCCGACGCCTTCGGCCGATCCCAGCCGGCGCGCGGAAAGCGGTCGACCTCCTGGCCGGGTGGGAAAATCGTGCGCCAGGGCTGGCCGTTGCGGATGATGTCGGGAACGGCCGTCGCGTTGCTGGCAGCGAGCCCCTTCGACAACAGGATATAGTCGAGTTGGCACAGATGCCGCTCTTCTGGTCCGCGCGTGTGATAAAAACTCCAGCGATCTATCTCGGGCCGCCGCTCGACGAGGTTTTCGCAGAAACCGCCGGCCGTCAGCACGTTGATGCAGGATAGGGTCTCGTCGACCACCTCGAAGCGGTAGCCGTCGATCGCATCGCCGGCGACCGTCACGCGCTGGCGGTAATCGTTCATGTCGCCGCAGATCGCCCAGCGTTTGTCGGCGGCGTGGTCCTTGCCGAAACGCTCCTCGATGATCCGCCGCACGGCCTGCGCCTCGGCGATGCGGATCGGCATGGTCGCCTCGCGCCCGTCGAGCCCATTGCGCGGCGAGCCCATCGATTTGAAATGCACGAGGTAAAGCGTCAGCGGCACGCTGCCCACCGTGATGTCGATTTCCAGGCAATCGCGCCGGAAGATGCGCTCATTGGCCTGGTTGCCGAGTGCCGCCAGTTCCGGCGTGTGCAGCCCGAACTGTTCGTAGGTGACATGGGCGTGGCTGGTCATGCGCACGAATTCGATCGGCTGGCCCTGCGCGGTTTCGTTGCGCATCATCACGGCAACGTCGATGCCGCGCGTATCATTGCCCGATGTGGTGTATTTCTGCCGGTAGCCTTGCCCCACCATCTTGAACAGGTAGCCGTGTTCGAACGCCTTCAGCGCCTCGATGTTGTCGACTTCCTGCATGCAGACGATGTCGGCGCGGGTGGCGGCGATCGCCAGCGCCGTCAGTTGGCGCGTATCGTCGGACTGTGCGATGGCGCGGGCCTGCTCCAGCATCTTGTATTCCACCTCGCTCTGGATATCGAACAGCGCCAGCGTGCGATCCTCGTTGAGCTGGTTGCGGTAGCCGGAAAAATCGAACCTGTTCATCAGGTTCTCGACGTTGAAGGTGGCAAGGCGCAGTGACATGCCATGACCTTTGCCCGCAAGTGCCGCGGAAAACAAGATCGCAGGACCGCCAGCGGAGACCGGTTGGGTCCTAGGCGCCTTCGCGCCATGGTTGACGGAACCTTTCCGTTCATCCGCCGTTCAGATGCAAACGTCCACATTAGGCCCATTCCTCGGCTTGGCGTGGGGCCTGTACCCCTTGGAGAGTGCAATGAATTCGCTCTTTTCGTCCACGGTAAAATCCGGGCTAATAGCGCTCGGTATCGTCTCCGGCATCACGGCACCGTCCGCTGCCGGCCCGATCATGCAGCCGACACTGTCGATTCCCACCAGCACGGTGGCGCCAACGGTCACCCCGGTCCGCGACGAATGGGCGGGCGGTAATGACCGTCAGTTCTACGGTGACAATTGGAGGTGGCGCCGCCATGACGGCCGTCGCTACTGGAACCATGACAACTGGCGCCGCGGCAACTGGGATGGCGGAAATGACTGGCGTTGGCGTCACGGTCGCCATCATTATCGCGGCGGCCGCTATTACGATGATGGAGCGGCCGCGCTCCTGGGCCTAGGGCTGGGGCTCAGCCTCGGCAGCATGTACAACAACTACAACTACTATGACAGGCCGGCGCCGCGCCGCTATTACCGCGCAGGACGGCTTTCGAGTGCCCATGTCCAATGGTGCTACAACCGTTACCGGTCGTATCGCGCCTGGGACAACACGTTCCAGCCTTACAACGGCCCGCGCCAGCAGTGCTGGTCGCCCTACAGCTGATCTGCAGCCACTTACCGACAGAATAAGGAAACGGCGCCACGGGGCGCCGTTTCCGATTCGGCTGTAGACGCTGTCTGTCTTGGAATGTGCTGATTTCGCTTAGTTTTTCGCCTTGTCGACCAGCTTGTTCTTCGAAATCCAGGGCATCATCGCGCGCAGCTTGGCGCCGACTTCCTCGATCTGGTGGCTGTCGTTCATACGGCGGATGCCCTTGAAGCGCGACATGCCGGCGCGGTATTCCTGCATCCACTCCGACGTGAACTTGCCGGTCTGGATGTCCTTCAGCACGCGCTTCATCTCGGCCTTGGTCTCGGCGGTGATGATGCGCGGACCCGAGACGTATTCGCCCCATTCGGCGGTGTTCGAGATCGAGTAGTTCATGTTGGCGATGCCACCTTCGTAGATCAGGTCGACGATCAGCTTGACCTCATGCAGGCACTCGAAATAGGCCATCTCAGGCGCATAACCAGCTTCCACCAGCGTCTCGAAACCGGCGCGGATCAGCTCGACCAGACCGCCGCACAGCACGACCTGCTCGCCGAACAGATCGGTCTCGCATTCCTCGCGGAAATTGGTCTCGATGATGCCCGAACGGCCACCGCCGACGCCGCAGGCGTAGGACAAAGCGAGATCGAGCGCATTGCCCGAGGCGTCCTGGTTGACCGCGACCAGGCACGGCACGCCGCCGCCCTTCTGGTATTCGCCGCGCACCGTGTGGCCGGGGCCCTTGGGCGCGATCATGACGACGTCGACCGTCGACTTCGGCTCGATGAGGCCGAAATGCACGTTGAGGCCGTGAGCGAAAGCGATCGCCGCACCATCGCGGATGTTCGGCGCGATCTCGTTCTTGTAGATGTCGGCCTGCAGTTCGTCGGGCGTTGCCATCATCATCAGGTCGGCCCATTTGGCGGCGTCCGCCACGCTCATCACCTTGAGGCCATCGGCCTCAACCTTCTTGGCGGTCGCCGAGCCGGCCTTCAGGCCGATGGCGATCTCCTTGGCGCCGGAATCCTTGAGGTTGAGCGCATGCGCCCTGCCCTGGCTGCCATAGCCGATGATGGCGACCTTCTTGCCCTTGATCAGATTGAGATCGGCATCACGATCGTAATAGACGCGCATTTTGTCTTCCTTCCCGTTTTATGAATCAGCCTTGCGGCCGGTTTTTGCTCCGAAAAGAGCGAGAAACTGCTGCGTCGCCCGCGCGGCATCGCCGCCGATCGCCGCCTCAGTCAATTCCAGCCGGTCGCCGAGCAGCAGACGGATCTGCACATCGCGGGCGACCAGCCCGAAAAAGGTGCGGAACGCCGTCTCGGCATCCGCGAATTCCAGAAGTCCGGCCCGCCGGCCGGCCTCAAGCACCGGCTTCAGCCGTTTGGCCAGCGCGAAGCGGCCATTCTCCAGCACGACGGCGCCGAGATCGTCCTTGCCCGAGCCCGCATGACCGACCGCCACGCGATTGAGCGCGATCGAGGTATCGCTGGAGATTACCTGGAGCCAGTCCGAGGCGAAGCGTTCGAGGCTTGCCGTCAGCGAGGCGAGATCAAGCCCCTTGCCATCGACCTGCGCCACCCGCACCTTCGAGGCCTGCCATTGCACTGTCGCCGTCAGCAGCCCATCACGATCGCCGAACCATTTGTAGAGCGTTTCCTTGGAACAGCTCGCGCGGCGCGCCACGGCGGTCATGGTCAGCTGATCGCCCTCCTCGACCAGCAGCCGCAACGCCGCGTCGAGCACGGCCTTCTGCCGCTCTGTCAGCGCTTGGCTGGTGTCGATCTCGGGTACGATGTGCAACACGCTCTTCTCTCGGCAGGTAAGGCCGGCCGGTTATTTCGGCAAGCCGTACCGTACGTTACGGTTCGCCTGATCTATGGCGTATTGTTTTGGGCCTTGCAAGCCCTATTTCTTTCTGGACGGCGGCGGCTTGCGCGGGGAAAGAAGATGCTGATCGGATTGCTCGCCTTGACGGTTGCCGCCGTATTCTCCGGCGCCGCGATTTACGTCGGCGTCGCCGAACAGCCGGCGCGGCTTCGTCTCGACGACAAGGCACTGCTGCAGGAATGGCAGCCTTCCTACAAACGCGGCGCCGCCATGCAGGCGTCGATTGCCATTGTCGCCTGCGTTCTCGGCCTGATTGCCTGGTGGCAGACCGGCGGTCTCGCCTTCCTAGTTGGCGCTGTGTTGATCATCCTGCCCTGGCCGTGGACGCTGATCGCGATGATGCCGACCAACAGGGTGCTGGAGGCGATGGATGCAGGCGCCGGCAATCCGCAAGCCAGGCCCCTGATCATCAAATGGGGCAATCTGCATCTGGTTCGCACGGCGCTCGGTGTTTTGTCGACGCTGGCGTTTCTCTGGGGCAGCCATCCGGCTTGACCTCGCCGAGCCGGCTCGGCGCCGTGGCATCAGTCCGCGATGGGCGGATGGCGCAGTCGGCCAAGCAGTGCCGAGACCATGGTCAACTCATTTCCCGAGAGCTTGGCGCCGACCAGTTCGGCGATCGACCGTCCGTAGACAGCCCACATTCGACGCCGCGTCTCGCGGCCTTTGGTGGTGATGCGGATGGTCTGGCCACGGCCGTCATCGGCCACCGGCAGCTTCTCCACCAGCCCATCGGCCTCGAGCCGCGCCAGCAGCCGCGATATGTTGTATTGCGCGAATAGAGTGCGCTCGATCAGCTGAAACGGCCGCAGCCCGCCCTCGCCGGCCTCGGCGATCTCATGCAGCACGTCATACCAGGCAAGCGGCGGCAGGCCGGCGGCCTTTAACGCCTCTTCAGCGCTTTCCACCAGCTGGCGCGAAACGCGCATCAGGCGGGCCCAGGCCTTGATGGCTTCGGGCGAAGGCATGGCTGTCTCGGTCATGGCCCAGCATAGGCAATAGATGCAATTGCATCAAGCTTGACGTTCAATGCATATGCATTTACATAGATGCAAGTGCATTAAATTATGGAAAGCCAGTCCAATGAAACACGAAATCCGCGAACTCGCCGACATTGGGGCGAGTAAAATGACCGACAAGCTCATTCTCGTCAGCCACCATCTCTGCCCCTATGTTCAGCGCGCCGCGATTTCACTGGCTGAAAAGGGCGTGCCGTTCGAGCGCATCGATATCGACCTAGCCAACAGGCCGGAGTGGTTCAAGGCGATTTCACCGCTCGGCAAGGTGCCGCTGCTGCGCGTGCAGCGAAATGGCGAGGAAACTGTGATCTTCGAATCCGCGGTCATCCTCGAACTCCTCGAAGAGACGCAGGCCAATCCCCTCCACCCCACCGACCCCTATACCCGCGCCCGGCACCGAGCCTGGATCGAGTTCGGCTCGGCCACGCTCAACGCCATCGGCCGGTTCTATTCAGCGTCGACCGAGGCCGGCTTCCTGGCCGAATCCAGCGCGCTGTCAGCCATGTTCGATCGTCTCGAAACCGAACTGGCGGACGAGCTTGGCGGACCCTGGTTCGCCGGCGAGCACTTTTCGCTGGTCGACGCCGTTTACGGTCCGGTCTTCCGCTATCTGGACGCCTTCGACCGGATCGGTGATTTCGGCATCCTTGACGGTAAACCGCTCGTCCGCGCCTGGCGCCAGGCGTTGAGTGAACGCCCGTCGATCAAGTACGCCGTGGCGCCGGGCTACCCGCAAGGCCTGCATGCCTTCCTGCGGGCGAAGGGATCATACCTTTCGAGCCTCATCCACCGAAGCGATCCGGCCATTTCGCCTCTGCAAGCCCGATCCGCCTGAACGGATCGATCACCGTGCCGGCCACCATCGAGGCGAGGAACCGCGGTGCCGGCGGAATTTTTGCCACCGTCACCACCAGCGTGTCGCGGATGAAGGGCGGCGCCACGGAATCCGACTGGTAGAACGGCGTGAACGCCAGCGACAGCGCCTGGAAGATCCGCACATGCCAGCGGCGCGCCTTCGCATAGGCTTCAAGCGCTGCCTCGACACTCGCCGTCCGTGCCAGCGCATGGCTGAGCGCCGCGGCATCAAGCAGCGCCATGTTCGCCCCTTGCCCGAGCTGCGGGCTGGTCGAGTGCGCCGCATCGCCGATAATGGCCAGCCGCCGGCCGGCCGGCCATTTCATCGTGTGGTGGCCATAGCGCGCCAGCGAGAGCTGGTCGAAATCCTCGATCTGGCTGGTGAACGCCTCGCATTCGGGCCACAGCGCGACCAGCCTCTCCTTCCAGGCGTCGAGACCCACTGCCCGCACCCGCTCGGCATCGGCCGGCTTGAGGCTCCAGAAGAACGCCGCCATCTTTTCAGCGCCCGACTCCGGCCGGCCGATCGGCAGCACGCCGATCATCACGCTCGCTTTGTCGTAGCGTTGCAGCAGCGCATGCTCGTCAAAACCTTCGCCGCGCCAACCGAGCGAGGCCCAGAACGCGCCATAGGTAAGTGGTCGTGGCTCGCCTGGAGCGCTTGCGCGTCGCAGTTTCGAGCGCGAACCGCTGGCGTCGACGACCAGATCGAATGGCCCCGCCCTTCGTCCGTTGCCACGGATCAGCGTCGCCCGCTCGCCGTTCTCCAGAGCCTCGATCTCGACGCCGGTTTCGATAGCGATCGCCTCGCGCTGCGTGGCGCGAAAGAGCACGCCGAATAGGGCCGCCCGGTGTATCGCCGACCCAAAACGATGGCCTCGTTGCGCATCATAGCGTACATCGAGCACGGTGCGGCCGCTGCGGGCGTCGGCGCCATACAAGCGGTCGATGCGGCTGCCCAGCGCCAGTATGTCGTCGAGCAGGCCAAGATCGGCCAGCACCGTCAGCCCGGTCGGCTGCAGGATCAGTCCGGAGCCGACCGGCTTCGGTTCGTCGAAGCGCTCGAAGACGGTGACCCGATGCCCGGCACGCTTGAGATAGAGCGCCATGGCCAGCCCAGCCGGGCCGGCGCCGGCAATTGCGATATGGTATGAAATCTCGATGCCCCAAGCCTGATTGGCGAGGACAATCCTTCAGCCGTCGGGCGAAATCAAGTTGCGGCTCCGGGCATTGGCCGGCTCAACCTTGGGCGGCATCAAAATCGGCGCGCGCTATCCGCACCGCATCGTGGTTGAGTTCGGCCCATAGAATCAATTGATGAAAAGCGCCGAACATCGAGCGCCCTAGATCGGTCAGGCTGTATTCAACACTCGGTGGTTTGGTCGGGAACACCTCACGATGGACATAGCCATCGCGCTGCAAATCGTGCAGCGTCTGGGTCAGCATGCGTTGCGAAATATCGGGCACCAGGCGCCTCAACTCGCCGAAGCGATAGGGTCTTTCAGCCAGCGCCATCATCAGCAGCGATCTCCATTTGCCGCTGACGCCCTGGATGACATCGCGGACCGGACAATTGGCGAAATTGCCGTCCCCGCTCATCGCCTTATAGATCTCCATCTTCGATTTCAGATTGATGACCTTGCCGTCCATGGGTGGTTCCCTGCCTGTGCCTACCTCCCGAAAAACTGCCTTCTTTACGGCGGTGGGTCAATTCCTATTTTAGTGCTGGTCTCTTTCCGAGACTACCGCTCGATCCGCCCTTGCGGCGCAACGTCAGGATCCCCCATGACCGAAACCCTTCTCGTCACCGGCGCCTCCGGCCAGCTTGGCCGCGGCGTCATCCACTATCTCCTGGACACGCACAAAGTTCCGCCGGCAAAGATCATCGCCACAACACGCAATCCAGAAAACGTGGCCGATTTGGCGGCGCGCGGCGTTGTCGTCAGGACCGCCGATTTCAACGACGCGGCCTCGCTGGAAACCGCATTCAAGGGCGCCGACAAGGTGCTGATCATTTCGACCGGCGATCTCGATCTCAAAAGCGGCAAACGCCTGAAGCAGCACGAAAATGCAGTCGCCGCGGCCAAGAACGCCGGCATTTCGCATCTGCTCTACACCTCGATGCCCAATCCCGAGCCAGTTTCGCCCGTGCTGTTCGCCAACGATCACTACAGCACCGAGCAGGCGATCAAGGCGAGCGGCATCCCCTACACGATCTTCCGCAACGGCTGGTACCAGGAGAATCTGTTCATGGCACTGCCGCACGCGATCGCCTCGGGACACTGGTATACGTCCGCCGGCGAAGGTCGCATTGCGCACGGCGCACGCGATGACATGGCCGCGGCGATCGCCGCCGGCCTCGCTGGCGCCTCAAACGAAAGCAAGACCTACACGTTGACCGGCCCGCACGCCTACACCACGGCCGAAATCGCCGCCCTGGTGAGCGAGGTCACCGGCAAGCCGCTCAATGTCGTGCAGGTTCCGGATGAAGCCCTGACCGAAGGCGTGAAGGCGGCCGGTGTCCCCGAGGATTTCGCTGACGTCGTCGTGTCCTTCGACGCCAACACGCGCTCCGGCCGCATCGCCATGGTGACCGACGCGATCGAGAAACTTTCCGGCAGGACGCCAAAGACGTTGAAGCAATTTCTCGAGGCGAACAAAGCAGCCCTGGCGGGCTGAAGCGGCGTTTTCGCCGGGCATAGTCCTGAGATGCCTGCGCGGCACGGACCCCCACCCCTAACCCCTCCCCACAAGGGGGAGGGAGACTTCCGTTGGTGCTGACCTAGGCGAATCGCCTGTCTTTTCGGCGCCAAAGAAGAATTAAAGGCACGCGGCAGCGTTCCCTCCCCCTTGTGGGGAGGGTTAGGGTGGGGGTCTTCTTCGCAAGAATCCATATGCGATAGCCCTGCCCTCGTGGGGGATGTCCGGCAGGACAGAGGGGGGCGCGAAGGATCGCGGCAGAGCCGGTTTTATTCCGAGCCGGTCAGATCGCCACCTGTGTACCGATCTCCACCACACGACCGGTCGGGATCTGGAAATACTCCGTCGCGTCGGCCGCCGTGCGCGCCAGGCCGATGAACAACCGGTCCTGCCACACAGGCATTCCGGAATTGGGCGAGGCCTTGAGCGAACGCCGCGACAGGAAGAACGAGGTCGTCATGATGTCGAACTTCCAGCCTTGCTTGCGGCAGATCGCCAGCGCGCGCGGGATGTTGGGCTGCTCCATGTAGCCGAAGGTCAGCGTCACCCGCATGAACAGCTCGTTGACCGTCTCCATCTTGACCCGGTCGCTGTCAGGCACCACTGGCTGCGGCGCCGTCACCACCGAAAGAATGACGTTCTGCTCATGCAGCACCTTGTAGTGCTTCAGGCTGTGCATCAGCGCGGTTGGCGCGCTGAGCGGATCGCTGGTCAGGAACACGGCGGTGCCGGACACCAGCTGCGGCTTTTTCTTCAACAAATTGCCGGCGAGGAAATCGAGCGGGATCTCGTTGCGGCGGGTCTTGTCGAACAGGTAGCGACTGCCGCGCACCCAGGTCCACATGGCCATGATTATAGCGAAGGCCACCGCCAACGAGGCCCAACCACCCTCGAATACCTTGACGATGTTGGAGGCAAAGAAGCCTATATCGATGAACATGAACAGCGCCGTCAGCGCGATTGCCGGCCAGAGGTTCCATTTCCAGATGCGTGTCATGATGACGAAGAGCAGGGTCGTCGTCACCAGCATGTTGCCGGTCACCGAGATGCCATAGGCCGAAGCCAGCCTGCTGGACTCGCCGAAGCCGACGACCAGCATCATCACCACCAACGCCAGCAAGAGGTTGACGCGCGGCATGTAGATCTGGCCGGACTGTCTCTCCGACGTGTGCAGGATTTCGAGGCGCGGCAACATGTTGAGCTGCACCGCCTGCCTGGTCAGCGAGAAGGCGCCTGAAATCACGGCCTGGCTGGCGATCACCGTCGCGGCAGTCGCCAGAACGACCATCGGGATCAGCGTCCAGCCTCCGTTCATCTCGAAGAATGGATGGCCGACGACTCCGCCATTGGCCAACACGAATGCGCCCTGCCCGGCATAGTTGAGCAGCAGGCAAGGAAACACGATCGCCAGCCAAGCCAGCACGATCGGCTTGCGGCCGAAATGACCGAGATCGGCATAGAGCGCCTCGGCACCGGTGACCGCGAGGAAGACGGCGCCGACGGTGACGAAAGCGACGTCGGGCGAATTGATCAGGAAGGCGGCGATATAGTGCGGACTGATTGCCCACAGGATTTCCGGATCGGCGACGATGTGATTGAGACCGGAAAGGCCAATGGCCAGGAACCACACGGCGGTCACCGGGCCAAACACCAAGCCGACACCACCCGTGCCGAACCGCTGCACCGCGAACAGTATGGCCAGAATGACCAATGTCAGCGGTACCACATAAGGCTGGAAAGCAGGCGTGACGACATTCATGCCCTCGACCGCCGACAGCACCGAGATGGCCGGCGTGATGACGGCATCGCCGAAAAACAGCGAGGCCCCGACAATGCCGATAGCGAGAATGATCGCCGAGCGCGTCGGGAAGCTGCCGCGCGCCAGCGCCATCAGCGACAGCACGCCGCCCTCGCCGCGGTTGTCGGCGCGCAGCACGAACATGATATATTTTACTGTAACCGTGATCGTGAGCGACCAGATGATCAGCGACAACACGCCAAGGATGTCGCCACGTTCGGCGACATCGCCGCCGGACGAGGCGTGCAATGCTTCGCGAAAGGCGTAGATCGGGCTGGTGCCGATATCACCATAGACGACACCGAGCGCGCCCAGCATCAGAATCTTGGTGCTGTGCTGTTCGACCTCTGGATGGCTCGATTGTTCGACAGATTCTGCCTCAGTACCAGCATTGGTAAGGGCCATGGACGACACTCCGATAAGCGCGCGGTGCTCTACGCTTGCTGCGATGCAATATCAAGTGCCGTTGGGTAATGGCTGCCATGTCTGTCGCGCGAGTCTGCCATCGCTACCACCCGCAGGCCTTGAGAAATCGCCCCACCGTGCCGGCCATGCCATACTCCAATGCGTCGGCTGTCAACCCATGTCCGATCGACACTTCGGCCAGTGCCGGAATGCGCTTGGCAAGCGCAGGCAGATTGCTGACCACCAGGTCATGCCCGGCATTGACCTGAAGCCCGACGGCAAGCGCGGCATCGGCGGTTTTTCCCAACCTTTCCAATTCCTTGGCTGCTTTGGCGGAATCCGAATGATAGCTTCCATACGGACCCGTATAGAGCTCGATGCGGTCAGCCCCGGTATCGCGCGCGGCGGCCACGCAATCGGGGTCCGGATCGGCAAACAGCGACACGCGAAAGCCTCCCTTCTTCAGGCGTTTGACGATCGGAGTGAGGAACGCGGCCTGTGCCGCGAAGTTCCAGCCGTGGTCGGAGGTTGCCTGGGCCGGATCGTCCGGCACCAGCGTCACCTGTTCGGGCTGATGCTTTTCCACAAGTGCCAGGAACTCCTCGGTCGGATAGCCCTCGATGTTGAATTCCGCACGCGGAAACTCGTCGTCGATCAGCGACCGGATCTCGGGCAAGTCGGAGTGTCTTGTGTGCCGCTCGTCGGGGCGCGGATGCACCGTCAGTCCGTGCGCCCCGGCCGCGAGCGCAATGCGGCCGAGGCCGGTGACGCTGGGCCACGGCAGGTCGCGCCGGTTGCGCAGCATGGCGATGGCATTGAGATTGACGGAGAGTTTTGCGGGCATGGCGATGGCCTCGGAAATCATTCGATGCGCCACCTATAATGCCTTTGACGGGAACAGACAGGGGGTTTCGGGTGTTCCAAGAGCCTGATGAATGAGTCCGGGAAAGGACGCACCCATGAATTTTCTCGATGCCGTGCCGGCGATTCGCCGTGTCGAGACCAACCGTGACGACCTTTTCGCCATCGACGTCGTCGGGCACGTTTCCGCGGCCGATGGCGAAAACCTTTTCGGGTTGCTGGAGGCTGCCTATGCCCTCCACCAGCGCATCGACGTACTGGTGCGCCTCATCGACCACGAGGGCGTCGACTGGGCCGATATCGCGGACGAGACCCTGAAGCAGGGCGCCATTCATGCATTGGAACATGTCGGCCGTTGCGCGGCGATAGGCAAACCGGACTGGATAGCGGACGCAAAACGCTTCCTGCCGCCCTCACCGCCTATCGAATTCAGACACTTCAAGGCGGAAGACGAAGCCGCCGCCTGGCAATGGCTTGCTGCGCAGCCTGTCGGGGAGCGATAGCGTCCGATTGCCTGCTACCTGACGATCGTCAGCCGCTCTGCCGCCCGCGTGATTGCCGTGTAGAGCCAGCGCTGGCGGGTTTCCTTGAAGGCCCAGCTTTCATCGAACAGCACGATCTCGTTCCACTGCGAGCCCTGTGCCTTGTGCACGGTCAGCGCGTAACCATAGTCGAAATCGTCGAAGCGTTTCTTCTGCTGCCACGGAATATCGGCGTCGGGATCCTCGAACGCCGCCTTGAGCAGCTTGATCTTGGCGACACCGCGATCCGGATCGTCCTCTTCCGGTGACACCAGCAGATTGATGCCGGGCTTCACCGTTTCGCGCGACGAGGTCATCACCTTCCATAGCGAGCCGTTGAGCAGGCCCTTGGCCGGATCGTTGCGCAGACAGACCAGTTTGTCGCCGGCCTGCGGATAGTCGGCATTGAAGCCTTTGAGTTCGCGCAGCCGCTGATTGTAGCGGCGCCGCGTGCGGTTGGTGCCGACCAAGACCTGGTCGGCCTTCAGCACCAGCTCCTGGGTGACGTCTTCCTTGCCGATCACCTGCGCCGTGCCGTAGTCGCCACGCATGAATTCACGGCCCTCGCGCACATCGAGCGCCAGCCGCAGGATCGGGTTGTCGCGCGCCTGCCGGTGGATTTCAGTGAGCAGGAAATCCGGCTCGTGGTCGGTGAAGAAGCCGCCCCCCGAGATCGGCGGCAACTGGCCGGGGTCGCCGAGCACCAGGATTGGCGTGCCGAAGCTCATCAGGTCGCGGCCGAGCTGTTCGTCGACCATCGAACATTCGTCGATGACGACCAGTTTCGCCCGCGTGATCGGGCTCTGCCGGTTGAGCGAAAAGGTCGGCGACATCGAGGTCTTGCCGGTGATCTCGTCCGACACCGATTCCTCGCCTTTCGGCCGGTAGATCAGCGAATGGATGGTGCGCGCATTGACCGCGCCCTTGGAGCGCAGAACCTGTGCCGCCTTTCCGGTGAAGGCGGCGAACTGCACCTGGCCGTCGACATGCTCGGCGAAATAGCGCGCCAGCGTCGTCTTGCCGGTGCCGGCATAGCCGAACAGCCGGAACAGCTGCGGCTTGCCGGTCTTGAGCCAGCGGGCAACCGCTTGCAGCGCCTCGTCCTGTTGGGGAGAGAATTCCATCAGCGCGAGAGACCGGATTCGCAAGGGAAAGACAAGACAGCCATCACCACCATCGACGGGTCGAGCGCCTCAGTGCCGCCGACAGGCTAGGCTATCAGGGGCAAATCAGAACGTAAAGAGAACGCACGATCTCGCTCGACGTCATTAGGGCGGGTTGCCGACCTATCGGGTCGGGCCGCCACGACCCTGTCGGGTCGCACTGGGATCGTTCTCCAGCAGGATCGGCTTGCCGTGCGGGGTGGCGTGCGCTGCGCGTTCCCAGGCCTCAGCCATTGCGTCGACATCCGCCTTGGCGGCCAGCCCTTTCGAGACAAGCAGGCTTTCGAGTGCCGCCAGCCAATGTTCGTAATAGTCATGGCCATCAGCCGCGGCACCTGGCTTCTTCACCTGCGCCGACAGCGCCTGCGCCCATTCACTCCACGAAAACAGGCCCTTGTCGTGCAACGCTACCGTCATGGCGAAGGCTTCGGCCTGCCATGGCTCGGCAAAGACCGGAGCATCGACGCCCGGCGGCAGATCGGCGACGAGGCCCTCACGCCGGCTCAAGATAGCTCTCCCAGGCATCGATCGAAACGCTCAGCGTCGGGTCGGCCCCCTCGCCCCAGATTTCCGCCCCTTCGAAAACCACGGTGTAGACCCATTGCGGGTTTTCACCGTGCCCATGTGCGTTGCTGTCGGGAAACACGAACCCGTCGCGCACCGCCTCGATTGTACCCTGCCTGCCGCGTGCGTAGCGCGGCAGCCGCGTGTGGCCGGTCGCGTTGAAGTTCTTGGTCCGCACGAGGTCGCCGGCCTTGAACCGCGCCGGCCGCGCCACCGGCCGGTCGCAGGGACCGCCCTTGGCCAGCACATCAGGCACGCATTCAGCCTTCAATACCCGCTTCGGCACCGCTGCCGGATCGACCGCCATGCCTGCCTCGAGATCGCGCTCCGTGACGAAGCCATGGCGCTTGAGCAGGATCTCCAGCGCCTTGATCCAGATCTCATAGTAGCTGGAGGCATAATAGTCGGCCGGATGCAGCGATTCCCGCGCATGCCGGCTTTCGTCGATGTTCCACGCTCCCATCGCGCCGGCAGTCAGCGTCACGCCGAGCGCCCGCCTTTCCCAGGCGGCATGAAAATACGGCTCGTCCTTTTCCGGCGCGACCGGGCCGAACCCCATCTGTCCGCCGAGATCGTGCGGCCCGTTCATGCCGGCTGCCTCGCCAGGCCGGTGCCGATCATCGCATCGCGGCTCACCAGTTCCGCTAGCCGCTCCTCGCTCCAACCCTCGGTGCCCTCCGGCCGTATCGGCACGACGAGATAACGCAATTCGGCGGTCGAATCCCAGACACGGATCTTCTTGGTCGCCGGCAGCGTCAGCCCGAATTCCTCCAGCACCCCGCGCGGATCGATGACGGCGCGCGACCGATAGGGCGGCGCCTTGTACCAGACCGGCGGCAGGCCGAGCACCGACCACGGATAGCAGGAGCACAGCGTGCAGACGACGAGGTTGTGCGTGTCCTCGGTGTTGAACACCGCCTGCATATGCTCGCCCTGACGGCCGGTGTAACCGAGCGATCCGATCGCCGCGGTCGCATCGCGTTTCAGCCAGTCGGCAAACTCCGCGTCGGCCCAGGCCTTGGCCACCACCCTGGCGCCGTTGCGCGGGCCGATTTTCGTCTCGTAAGTATCGACGATGACATCGATCGCCGCCGGATCGATCAGCCCCTTGCGGGTGAGGATGGTCTCCAGCGCGCGCACGCGGGCTGCAAACGGATCGAGTTCGTTGTCGTGGTCATGATCGTGTGACATGGCGCCAAATTACGGTTCCGGTGTTGCCACCGCAAGCGCAACGCCTTGGGCCAGCGGCATATGGAGCTGGCCCTGCCTCTATTCGGCGGCCGCCCGCTGCGGTTCGGGCAGCATTTCTTCCCTCGCCTTGAACAGCGAGGGCTGGTCGATATCTTCGACACGACTCGGCTCGCCCTTGCGCTTCGACCATAGCCCGACCAGCCAGCCCGAGAAATTCTCCATGTAGACATAGATCACCGGGGTCACGAACAGGGTCAGCGCCTGCGACGCAAGCAGACCGCCGACAACGGCAACGCCCAGCGGCTGGCGCAATTCGGCGCTGGCGCCCGTGCCGAGCGCGATCGGGAACGTACCCATCAATGCCGCCAGCGTCGTCATCATGATCGGCCGGAAACGCATCAGGCAGGCCTTGTGGATCGACTCGGTCGCCGACATGCCTTCTCGTCGCAGTTCGAGCGCGACGTCGACCATCATGATGCCGTTCTTCTTGACGATGCCGATCAGCATCAGGATACCGATCACCGCGATGACAGACAGATCCATGCCGGCAAAGCGCAGGGCAACAACCGCCCCGAGCACAGCCGACGGCAGGCCGGTGAGGATCGTGAGCGGGTGGATGAAGCTCTCATAGAGGATGCCGAGCACGATATAGATGGTCAGGATCGCGCCGCCGACCAGAAGACCCTGGTTGGCCAGCGAATCCTGGAAGGTCTTGGCCGTGCCGGCAAAGGTGGTCGAGATCGCCGTCGGCATGCCGATCTGCTCTTTGAGCGCGTCGATGCGCGTCACGCTGTCACCCAGCGCAACGCCCTGCGGCAGGTTGTAGGAGATCGTCACCGCCGGAAGCTGGCCGAGCTGGTTGACCGTCAGGGCGCCTGCCGTGCGCTCGACCCGGGCGAAGGCGCCGAGCGGAACCAGACTGCCGCTTGCCGTCCTCATCTGGATGGCGAGCATCCGCTCGGGCGACCATTCGATCTTGGGATCAAGCTCGGTTATGACTTCGTAGCTGTCGGCCGAACCGAAGATCGTCGAAACCTGGTCGGTGCCGAACCCGCCATAGAGGGCAGAGCGCAGCGTGTCGGTATCGATGCCGAGCTGCGCGGCCTTGTCGCGATCCACCACCAGCGTCGCCTGCAGCGCATTGTTCTGCAGGTCGCTGGTGACATCGGTGAAGTTCGTATGGTCGGCCGCCATCGCGTCATTGAGTTTCTGCGCCCAAATATCGGTCTGGCCGGCATCGAGCCCCTGAACCACGAGCTGGTAGGCGCTGGCCGACGACCGTGAGCCCAGCCTCAGGTTCTGCACCGGCTGCATGTAGGTCTCGATACCCGCCACGCCGGCCAGTTGCTTGCGCAGATCCGAAAGCACCTTGTCGATATCGGGACGCTGGTCCTTGCCCTTGAGCTGGACGAAGAGCTGCCCCTGGTTGAGCGCATTGTTGCCGCTACCCGCCGACCACGCCACATGGTCGACATAGGGCGAATGCGAGAAGACGCTGGCGACCTGCCCTTGCAGCTTGGACATGGCGTCGAACGAGATGTCCTGGCGCGCAATGGTGGTCACCGATATCTGGCCGATATCCTCCTGTGGGAAGAACCCCTTCGGCGAGACCTCGATCAGCCACACCGACGCTGCCGCGGTTCCCATGAAGACGAGGAACACCAGGAAGGTGTGCCGCAGGCAGAAACTCAAGATCCGGTCGTAGCCGCGTGTGACGAGGTCCTGCTTATGGCCAGGGCCATGCTTGTCGCGGTCGGCCTTGGTGACCGACAGCAGCCGCGAGCACAGCATCGGCGTCAGCGTCAGCGACACGAACATCGACGCCAGGATGGCGACCGTCACCACGACTGCGAACTCGTTGAAGATGCGCCCGATGACGCCGCCCATCAGCAGCACCGGGATGAACACCGCCACCAGCGAGATCGAGATCGAGATGATGGTGAAGCCGATTTCGCGCGCGCCCTTCAGCGACGCATCGAAGGCCGACAGCCCATCCTCCTCCATGTGGCGGAAGATGTTTTCCAGCATCACGATGGCGTCGTCGACGACGAGGCCGACGGCGAGCGTCAGGCCCATCAGCGATATGTTGTCGATGGAAAAGCCGAACAGGAACATCGCGCCGAGCGTGGCGATCAGCGAGATCGGCACCGCCACGGCCGGAATGATCGTCGCCGTCACCCGGCGCAGGAACACGAAGATCACCATCACCACCAGCGCGATGGTCAACAGCAGCGTGAACTGCACATCGTCGACGGCCTGGCGGATCGAGGTCGAGCGATCGTTGAGCAGCTTGATCGAGGCAGCGGCCGGCATCTGGTCCTGGAAGGACGGCAGCATCGCCTTGACCTTGTCGACGACGTCGACCGTGTTGGCGTCGGGCTGGCGCTGCACCGCCATGATGATCGCGCGGGTACCATCGTACCAACTTGCGGTCGTGGTCGTCTGCACCGAATCGACGACGCGGGTGACCTCGCCCAGTCGCACCGGGTGACCGTTTTTGGCGGCGATGATGATGTTGGAGAAGCCGGCCGCGTCATTGAGCTGCGTGTTGGCGGTGATCGTGAGCTGCTGCTTGTCGTTCTGCAGCACGCCGAGCGGCGTGTTGCTGTTGGCGGACGCGATCGCCGCCTGCAGTTGATCGATCGAGATGCCGCGCGCGGCAAGCGCGGTCGGGTCGATCTGGATGCGCACCGCGTATTTCTGCTGGCCGAAGATCGAGACCTGCGCCACCCCGTCGATGGTCGACAGCGACGGCGAGATGACGTTTTCCGCGAAAGCATCGAGATCGGTCAGCGGAACCGTGTCGCTGACCAGCGACATCAAAAGAATGGGCGCGTCGGCCGGATTGACCTTGCGATAGCTCGGCGGCGCCGTCATCTGCGGCGGCAGCGATCTTTGCGTGCGCGCGATCGCCGCCTGTACATCCGCGGCGGCGGCGTCGATGTCCCGGTTGAGCACGAACTGGATGGCGATCGAGGTCTGGCCAAGCGAGTTGGTGGTCGAAATGGAATCGATGCCGGCAATGGTGGCGAACTGCTTGATCAGTGGCGTCGCCACCGAGGTCGCCATGGTCTCCGGCGAGGCGCCGGGCAGCGAGGCCGAGACATTGACCACCGGGAATTCGGCGCTGGGCAGTGCGGCCACCGGCAGGAATTTGTAAGCGAACAGTCCGCCCAGCACCAGCGCGAATGACATCAGAAGGGTGGCGACAGGCCGGCGTATGCAAAATTCGGAGATCATCGAGCCGCCTCGCCGGCATTGGCTGCCTCGGCCACCTTGGGCGCGGCAGCACCCGCCGCGGCCTTGCCTTCATGCACGGCGGCGCCGTCCTTCAGCCCTGTCTGGCCTTCGGTGACAACTTTCTCACCGCTTTTCAGCCCTTGGCTGATGGCGCTGTTCTCGCCGTCGGTCAGCGCCACCTGCACCGGGCGCATCTCGACGGTATTGTCCGGCTTGACCACATAGACGAATGGCCCCTTCTGGCTGGGCTGGACCGCGACCGTGGGAACGGAGGTCATCCGCGGCATGATGCCGGCGTCGAGCACGACATTCACATACTGGCCCGGCCAGAGCGAAAGATCGGCATTCGGAATGCTTGCCCGCGTGGCGATCGTGCCCGACGCGGTGTCGACGCTGGAGTCGACGAAATCGAGCGTGCCCTTGCCGATCGGCGTCGGGTCGCCGTCCTTGGTCAGCGTCACTGCCCCTTGCCGCGGGTTGGCGAGCGCCTTGTGCAGCAGCGCCAGGTTGCTTTCCGGCAGATTGAAGTTGACCTGCAGCGGGTCCATCTGCGTGATGGTCACCAGCGGGGTCGCCGTGCTGCTGTTGCCATTGCTGGTGGTGACGAGGTCGCCGACGGCGACATTGACCGCACCCAGCCTGCCGGCAATCGGCGCCGTGATCGTGGCAAAGCCAAGCTGGACGTTGTCGGCGTCGATCGTCGCCTTGTCGGCATCGACGGTCGCCGCGGCAGCCTTCTCCGCGGCGACGGCCTGGTCGTAGGTCTGCTGCGTGCCGGCCTGCTTGGCGACCAGGTCCTTGGCGCGCTGCAGATCCGAACGCGAGCTGGCGAGCATCGCCTGGTCCTTGGCGAGCGCCGCCTGGTCCTTGGCCAGTTGCGCCCTCAGCGCCCGGTCATCGAGCGAAAAAAGAACGTCGCCAACCCTGACCATCTGCCCGTCCTTGACGTCGATCGAGACGATCTGGCTGGAGACCCGCGCATTGATGCTGACGACGGCCGGAGAGGAGACAAAACCGATCGCATAGCGCCGGATCGGGAAATCGGCGGTCGAGGCGACGGCCGAGAGGATGGATGCGGAGCGCGACGCGCCAGCGGCTTTCTTGTCCAAACCCGCAGCCGGTTTGTCCGACGGCGCGGCCACCTGCCTTGCGCCGACGAGCTGTCGAACCCTGCCCAGCGCATCAGGCGAAAGATAGAGCCAGGCCGCTGCCAAGCAGGCGAGGGCAAGCAACGAAAGAACGGCTTTTCCACGCATGGTCAAAAGGCCCTCTTCACCCGACGCGCCGTGGTCCGATGGTTCTTATTCTAACGCAAATCACGGCCGTTGCCGCGATTACGCCGAATACATAGGACACGCCTTTGTTGGAAAAGGGCCAAAACACGGCATTACGAAGATTTAATGTGCACTGCACAATGGATGTGCAACACGGCTTGGCTCCCAATCTGGACGGTCCGCCGAGAGTCGGGATCCCGTTTCGCGACGATCAGATGGTGCGCCCCACGACCTATCTCAGCATCGGCCAAAGCGTCGCCGCCAGCAGCACGCCCATGGCGATGTTGAACCATTTCAGCCGCAGCGGGTCCGACAGGAAACTGCGCAGCGCGGTGCCGAACCCCGCCCACACCGAGACGCTTGGCAGATTGACGACGGTGAAGGCCACGGCGATCAACACCACCGACAGGAATGGACGCTCAGGATTGGCGTAGACGGCCATGGCGGTGATCGCCATCACCCATGCCTTCGGATTGACCCACTGGAATGCCGCCGCATCGATGAAGCGCATCGGCTGTGCCTTCACCTCGCCCTTGCCGCTGAGTGAGCGCGACATGGCGATCTTCCAGGCGAGATAGAGCAGATAGGCACCGCCGGCGATCTTCAATCCGGTGTGCAGCGCCGGGAAAGCCGTAAGCACCGCACCCAGGCCAAGACCCACGGCAACCAGCAGCACCAGGAAACCGATGCTGATGCCCAGCATGTGTGGAACCGATCTGACGAGGCCGAAATTCACACCCGATGCCAGAAGCATGAGGTTGTTCGGCCCCGGCGTGATCGAGGTCACGAAAGCGTAGACAAGCAGGGCAAGGAATGCGTCAAGCGACATGATATCCTCCCAGATATGTCAGCATTATTGTCGCTTCGTGAGGTCCGCGCAAAGGCCAGCGGCCGGCTCGTGGCCGGACCAGGCGCGCCCCGCCAAAACTGTCGATGCCGCAGGCTTACATCGCCTGTGGGCCGCGATTCAACGCCGCCACGCCGGTGCGGCAGATTTCGACCAGGCCGAGCGGCTTCATGATGGCGATGAACTGGTCGATCTTGGAGCCCTTGCCGGTGATCTCGAAGATGAAATGCTCGGTATTGGCGTCGATGACGCTGGCGCGAAAGGCGTCGGCCAGCCGCAGTGCCTCGACGCGGGCCTCACCGGTGCCGCCCACCTTGACCAGCGCCAGTTCCCGCTCCAGCGGCCGCTCCTGGCCGGATTCGTGCGAACGCACGGTCAGGTCGACGACGCGGTGCACCGGCACGATGCGCTCGAGCTGATGCTTGATCTGCTCCAGCACATGCGGCGTGCCGCGCGTCACGATGGTGATGCGCGACAGGTGCTTCTCATGTTCGGTCTCGGAGACGGTCAGGCTTTCGATGTTGTAGCCCCGCCCGGAAAAGAGGCCGATGACCCGGGCAAGCACGCCCGGCTCGTTGTCGACCAACACGGAAAGCGTGTGGTTTTCCGGCTTTTCGGTTTCCTTGGCGATGAAATAAGCGGAACCGGTCGGCTGTAGCTGTGCGTTCATGACATGAATCTCGATTTCAAACTCTTGATCTAACTCTCTGTTTGCGCACGGCTTCTCGCGACAGCCCTGCCCCCGTTCTGACGGCTACACCAGTTCCCTGCCCCTGGCGTCGATGGCGTTGGCCACCGCCTCGTCGGTCGCCTCGTCGGGCAGCAGCATCTCGTTGTGCGCCTTGCCCGACGGGATCATCGGGAAGCAGTTGGCGAGCGTCGCGACGCGGCAATCGAACAGCACCGGTTTCCTGACCGAGATCATCTCCTTGATGGCGTCGTCCAACTCGTCCGGCTTCTCGCAGCGGATGCCGTGGCCGCCATAGGCCTCCGCCAGCTTGACGAAGTCCGGCATCGCCTCGGTATAGGAATGCGACAGCCGATTGCCGTGCAGCAGTTGCTGCCACTGCCGCACCATGCCCATATACTGGTTGTTCAGGATGAAGATCTTGATCGGTGCGTCGTGCTGCACCGCAGCGCTCATCTCCTGCATCGTCATCTGCACCGAGGCATCGCCGGCGATGTCGATGACCAGCGCGTCGGGATGCGCGATCTGGACGCCGAGTGCCGCCGGCAGGCCATAACCCATCGTGCCCAGCCCGCCCGACGTCATCCAGCGGTTCGGCTTCTCGAAATGATAGTGCTGCGCGGCCCACATCTGGTGCTGGCCGACCTCGGTCGTGATGTAGGTGTCCATGCCCTTGGTCAGTTCGTAGAGCCGCTCGATGGCGTATTGCGGCATGATGACGTCGTTGTTCATCTTGTATGCGAGCGAGTCGCGCGCGCGCCATTTGGCGATCTGCTCCCACCAGGGATAGAGCGCCTTCTTGTCGGCCTTGGCGCTCGCCCGCCACAGCCGCACCATATCCTCCAGCACCCGGCCGACATCGCCGATGATCGGCACCTCGGTGTGGACGTTCTTGTTGATCGACGACGGATCAATGTCGATGTGGATTTTCTTCGAGTTCGGCGAAAACGCGGTCAGCCGCCCGGTGATGCGGTCGTCGAAACGCGCGCCGATGCAGATCATCACGTCGCAATCATGCATGGCCATGTTGGCTTCATAGGTGCCGTGCATGCCCAGCATGCCCATCCAGTTCTTGCCCGATGCCGGATAGGCGCCGAGGCCCATCAGCGTCGAGGTGATCGGGAAACCGGTGAGATCGACCAGCTCGCGCAGCAGGTGGCTTGCTTCCGGGCCTGAATTGATGACGCCGCCGCCGCTATAGATGATCGGCTTCTTGGCGCCGGCCATCAGTTCGACCGCCGCCTTGATCTTTTCCAGGTCGCCCTGGACCTTGGGCTGATAGCTGGTGCGCGGCGCGATCTGCGGCGGGACGTAGAATCCCTTGGCGAACTGCACATCCTTCGGGATGTCGACGACGACCGGACCGGGACGGCCGGTGGTCGCGACATGGAAGGCCTCGTGGATGGTCGCGGCGAGCTCGTTGACGTCCTTCACCAGCCAGTTGTGCTTGGTGCAGGGACGCGTGATGCCGACGGTATCGCATTCCTGAAAAGCGTCGGAGCCGATCAGCGAGGTCGGCACCTGCCCGGTCAGGCAGACCAGCGGGATCGAATCCATCAGCGCGTCCTGCAGCGGCGTCACCGCATTGGTGGCGCCGGGGCCGGAGGTCACCAGCATGACGCCGGCCTTGCCGGTCGAGCGCGCATAGCCTTCCGCCGCATGGCCGGCGCCCTGTTCGTGGCGCACCAGGATGTGCTCGACCTCGTCCTGCTGGAAGATCTCGTCATAGATCGGAAGGACGGCGCCGCCCGGATAGCCGAAGACATGCTTGACGCCATTGTCCTTCAGCGCCTGCACCACCATTTCGGCGCCTGTCATCTCGCGCCGTTCGTTCTGTCCGTTGCTCATCGGTCTGGTCCCGTACTGTCCGCCATCTGGCGATTGCTGGTCGTTTAGTCGTGTTTCAGGCAATAAAAAAGGCTCCCGAGGGAGCCTGTGTCTGCGCATGGGGGGTTTTCGCCCGGCGGTTACACCGCCTTGCCCATGCGCTTTCCTACGAGAATGAGTGCCGTTTTCATGGTGGCGGACACTAAGGGCGGGAAAGGCACCCTGTCAACGGGAAAAAGTCGCGCCGGCAATGAAGGCGTTCCATGGCTCGGTGCCACGACGGAGCGTGGGTGCTGTCTTTGCTGCCGACGTTTCTGAAGCATGAGTTGTGTTCAGCCGCCGCCGCAACGTATTTTGGAAATCGCGGCTTCGGATAAGCCGTTGAAACCGCTGAAAACTATGGTGGGGCGTGACGAGGGCCGCTATCTTTGCCGATACTTGATCGTCCGGCCGGCACGTCCGGCGGAGCCACCATGACGATCTGGATTTCACGGGAGGAAACCTGATGCTCGACAAGGCCCCTAGCAAGAAACTGTCCGACCTGCTCGACCAATTCGGCGCCGCCCTGGCCGCCAATGACATCGAAAAGGCGGTCGATTGCTTTCAGGAGGATTGCTATTGGCGCGACCTCGTCACCTTCACCTGGAACATCAAGACCATGGAAGGCCGCGACCAGGTCCGCGACATGCTGAAAAGCCAGTTGTCGAAAACCAGGCCGTCACACTTTGCCATCGCCAAGGGCGAGGATGCGACCGAGAGCGGCGGGTTGATCGAGGGCTGGATCAGCTTCGAGACGGAGGTAGCACGCGGTTTCGGTCATGCCAGGCTGAAGGACGGCAAGATCTGGACGCTGCTGACCACCATGGTCGAATTGAAAGGCCACGAGGAGCCGGCGGGTTTCGCGCGGCCGATGGGCGCCAAACATGGCTCGGGCAAGAACCGGCCGACATGGAAGGAAGAGCGCGAGAAGGAAGCTGCCGAACTCGGCTTCAAGACGCAGCCCTACACGGTCATCATCGGCGGCGGCCAGGGCGGCATCGCGCTCGGCGCGCGGCTGCGGCAACTGGGCGTGCCGACCATCATCATCGAGAAGAACGAGCGCGCCGGCGACAGCTGGCGCAAGCGCTACAAGTCGCTCTGCCTGCATGACCCGGTCTGGTACGACCATCTGCCCTATATCGACTTCCCCAGGAACTGGCCGGTCTTCTCGCCCAAGGACAAGATCGGCGACTGGCTGGAAATGTACACCAAGGTGATGGAGCTGAATTACTGGTCCTCGACCGAGGCAAAAAGCGCTTCCTATGACGATAAGAACAAGGAATGGACCGTCGTCGTCCGGCGCGACGGCAAGGACATCGTCCTGAAACCCAAGCAATTGGTGCTGGCCACTGGACAATCCGGTAAGGCCAACATGCCGAAATTCAAAGGCATGGAAGACTTCAAAGGCGATCAGCATCACTCCTCGCAGCACCTCGGACCCGACGCTTATGTCGGCAAGAAGGCCGTTGTCATCGGATCCAACAATTCCGCCCATGACATCGCCGCGGCACTTTGGGAAGCCGGCGCCGACGTCACCATGGTGCAGCGCTCGAGTACCCATATCTCCAGATCCGACACGCTGATGGAAATCGGACTGGGTTCGCTCTATTCGGAGCAGGCGGTGCAGAACGGCATCACCACGGCCAAGGCCGACCTGATCTTTGCTTCGCTGCCCTACAAGATCCTGCACGAGTTCCAGATCCCCGCCTATGCCGAGATGAAGAAACGCGACGCGGCGTTCTACAAGGGATTGGAAGACGCCGGTTTCATGCTCGACTGGGGCGACGACGAGTCCGGCCTGTTCATGAAGTACCTGAGGCGCGGCTCTGGCTATTATATCGATGTCGGCGCCTCACAGCTGATCATCGATGGTTCGATCAAGCTGAAGAGCGGCGTCGACGTCGAAGAGATCAAGCATCATTCGGTTCTGCTCAGCGACGGGTCGGAACTGCCCGCGGACCTCATCGTCTATGCCACCGGCTACGGCTCGATGAACGGCTGGGCCGCCGATCTGATCTCCAGGGACGTCGCCGACAAGGTTGGCAAATGCTGGGGCCTCGGCTCGAACACCACCAAGGATCCCGGTCCTTGGGAAGGCGAGTTGCGCAACATGTGGAAGCCGACGCAACAGGAGGCGCTGTGGTTCCATGGCGGCAATCTGCACCAGTCACGCCACTATTCGCAGTTCCTGTCGCTGCAATTGAAGGCGCGGCACGAAGGCATCGCGACGCCGGTCTACGGCCTGCAGCAGGTCCACCACAAGGGATAGTCGATCGCCATTCCAGCCGAGCAGCATGAAGGAGGCACGGCTTGCACCCTGCCTCCTTCCCCGATTGGATTAACTGACTACGCTGGCTTATCCACCGCGAACTGCGTCACGACCCGCTGCAGCAGCGGCACGTAGTCGCGAAAGGTCCGCGTCTTCATGTTGGCGATCTTGCCGCTCTCATCCCAGATGCGGACCCGGACCGCTTCCTCGTGGAAGGGGTTCTTGCGGAACTCGGCCACCTCCTCGGCGCTCATCGGCCCGCCCTGCAGCGAGAGCGTATGCATCGAGGCCTGCGAAAGCCTGCCAAAATAGGTCGGGTCGGTGGCGCAGAGGTAACGCTTGGCCGCGACATGCAGCCTGACGCATTCGACGATGACAGGCGGAAAGAACGGCGCCAGCACCTCGCCACCGGCCACATCATGATGCTTGTCCTCGACATCCTCCGGCGAATAGGTGCCGAACTCGCTGGTGTAGTGGCCGATGTCGTGCAGCAGGGCCGCCGCGACCAGTTCGTCGGGCGCGCCGTCCTTTTCGGCGAACCAGGCGCCCTGCAGCATGTGCTCGGACATGGTGACGGGTTCGCCGAGATAGGATTCCGCGCCCCTGCGTTCAAAGATGTCGGCGATGAACTCGACGATGGTGTCCGCGTCCAGGTCCTTGCCGCTCATTCCGCTGCCTCCTTGAACCCGTGCTCGATCGCCGCGAGCGTCGACAGCAGACCGTCCTTGTCGGCATAGCAACCCTGCAGCCAGCGTTTGCCGGTGCCGGAAAATGCCTTGCGCGCATGCATGACGCGCGTGTTGTCCACGATGAACGCCTGCCCCGCTTCGAGCTTGAACGTCACCTCGAAGGACGGATCCTCGATCAGTTCGGCGAACCGGCGATAGGCGGCGTAATACCCCTCCATATCGGCGAACGGCACGTCGACCGTCGGCGCCAGCGAACGGTTGTTGAAGCGGATGCAGATCAGCTCGCCATCGGGTCCGAGCTCGATCATCGGCCGCTTCGCCTGCAGCCGCACACCGGACGAGCCGGCATATTCGAAGCGTGCCGGGCATGAACTCAACAGCCGGAAGCCTTCGGGATTCTCAGCCTGCAGCGCGGCCGCGGCGGGAAAACCCGGCCCGCCGCAGGGCGCGCCCCCCACCACACGATATTTGATTGGGGGCCCGGGGTGGCGAGTAGGCGCCGGGGACGGGGAGGGGTTTTGGGTGTTGGCCGGG